>JAFGVR010000018.1 GCA_016937915.1 Campylobacterales bacterium
AAAAAGTGGATCAGTTTATAGAGCAACTTCCAGCTATGGGGATAGATGATGACTCACAAATCTATAACACTAACAAGATAGAGTTTTTGGAGTTTGAAAATATGTTATACCTCTCTAAAAAAGTTATAGAATCTGCACTGCATAGAGAGGAGAGCAGAGGGGCTCACTTTAGGAGTGATTTTCCAGATGAAAATGGGGCTTATAAAAAACATACTATTTTAGATAAAAATGGAGTTGTGTTATGAAGATAAAAATAAAAAGAGATAACGCATTTGCATCTTATGAGGTGCCTTTAGTAGATGCTACACTTCTAGATGTTTTAAAATATATCAAAACTAAAATTGACCCAACCCTTACATATAGTAGCGGATGCAAAAGCAGTGTATGTGGTAGTTGTGCTATGAGGGTAAATGGCAGGGAGGTTTTGGCGTGTAGCTACAAAGTAGATGATGGGGATGAGATAACTCCACTGAAAAATCTCCCAATTATCCGTGATTTGGTAGTAGATATGCAAAACGCTTTTGAGTTTAACAAACTCTCAAAAACATGGCTAAATGAGTCAAAAAAGATAAATTTAACGCACGAAGATGAGAAGATAAATGAGGTTCAAAGTGACTGCATCTTGTGTGCATCTTGTTTTAGTGCGTGTCCAGTTTATGCGATAAATGGTCAGTTTAAAGGACCATTTTCACTAACAAGAGTTTTAAAGTATGTTAGTGATAAAAGAGAGGGTGATGAAAAACCAAAGATAGATACTATCCAGAGTAATGGAATCTGGGATTGTACTTTATGTGGTGAGTGTTCTATGGTTTGTCCACAAAATATATCAAGCAAAAGTGATATAGAAAAGCTAAGGATGAAAAGTTCTATCTACGGATACATGGATCCAAACTTTGCATCTTTTGGTTCATTTGGTGGGCTTAGTTTTTAAAAAATTAGTCTATTGTTTCACATGAAACATATCTCTTTATAAGTGTGTATATGTATAATTTCAAGATTATAAAAAAGGTGAACAATTGAACTATTTTGCTAAAAGAATCATCCCTTGTCTTGATGTTAAAGATGGCAGGGTTGTAAAGGGTGTTAACTTTGTTGGTCTTCGTGATGCTGGTGATCCTGTAGAGGTGGCTCGTCGCTACAACGAAGAGGGTGCTGATGAGCTTACATTTTTAGATATCACAGCATCTAGTGATAACCGCGATACTATAGTTGATATAGTAGCTCAAGTGGCTCGTGAGATATTTATACCGCTTACTGTTGGTGGAGGTATAAGAAAGCTAGATGATATATACAAACTTTTAAATGTAGGTTGTGACAAAGTAAGTGTAAACTCAGCTGCTATAAAAAGACCAGAGCTTATAGACGAGGGTGCAAAAAGGTTTGGAAGTCAGTGCATCGTAACTGCAATTGATGTGAAAAAAACTGGTGATAGATATAATGTATATCTAAACGGTGGAAGGGTAGATACTGGCATAGATGCTATTGAGTGGGCAAAAGAGGTGGTAGATAGAGGATGTGGTGAGATACTACTTACATCTATGGATGCAGATGGTACAAAAGCTGGATTTGAGCTAAATATAACTGAAGCTATAAGTAAAGCGGTAAATGTACCAGTGATAGCATCTGGAGGAGCTGGGAGTATGGAACATATAAAAGATGCATTTGAACATGGTGCGGATGCAGCACTAGCAGCTAGTATATTTCACTACAAAGAGATAGATATCATGGATCTAAAACGATATCTTGATGCTAACGGCATAGCAGTTAGGTTATAAGATGATAGATAAAAAAGAGATTTTAGATAGCTATCATTTTCGTCACGCATGTAAAGTGTTTGATGCTAACAAAACTATAACAGATGAAGATTTTAACTTTTTACTTGAAGTAGCTAGACTCTCACCTACATCGTTTGGGATGCAAGGTGTAAAACTCTATGTGATAACCGATGCCAAAACAAAACAAAATCTAAAACCACTTTGCTGGAACCAAAATCAGATAGATAGTTGTTCACACCTAGTTGTATTTACAACAAAAACAAAAGATCTAAAACCAAACAGTGAGTGGGTGAAAGATAGATTTGCAGAGCGTGGTTTAAATGATGCTATGCAAAAAGCTTATCTAAATAGATATGAGAGTTTTCATAATGAGGGTGAGTTTACAAAAGATATATATCAGTGGGGTTCACGCCAAGCTTATATAATTATGGCGAACATGTTAAGTGTTGCTGCTACTATAGGGATAGATAGTTGCCCTATAGAGGGGTTTGAAAAATCAAATGTAGAGAAATATTTAGATATAGATACTACAAAAGAGCAAGTAAGTGTTATAACTGCGTTTGGTTATAGAGTAAATCCTCAAAGCATCAAAAACAGACTTCCACAAGATGCTATAGTAGAGTTTATAAGATGATAATATGTGCAGGTAATAACGAAACATTTGAGTTTGCTACACCTATGGGGGTAGGGCTTATAGAGAGTGCTATGAATCTAACAAGACTTTGTTTGTTTGACAAACCTGATTTTTTACTCTTTGTAGGAAGTGCAGGGAGCTATGGAGATGCAAAGATATTTGATATCATAGAGTCTAAAACCGCATCAAACATAGAACTTGCGTTTTTATCTAACGATGCTTACACACCACTTGATAATGTTATATCCACTAACATTGAGCAAAAAAAAGAGATTATCGTAAACTCATCAAACTACATATCGACAAACCAAGAGCTAACAAAAAAGTTTTTGAACTTTGGTATAGGGATAGAAAATATGGAGTTTTTCTCTGTTTTAAAAATTGCACAAGAGTTTAATATCCCTGCTGGTGGAGTGTTTTGTATAACAAACTACACTAACAAAGATGCTCATAGTGATTTTATAAAAAACCACGAAAAAGCAAAAGAGTTACTAACAAAACATGTAAAAAATAGAATAAAAGAGCTTACCAAATGTTAAAACCATCACTAATGGACTTCACCCAAAAAGAGTTAGAAGATAGGATAAAACCAAAATTTCGTGTAAAACAGATATTTGATTGGTTATATCACAACTATGCATCAAGCTATGATGAGATGAAAAATATCCCAAAAAATCTAAAAGAGGAGCTAGAAAAAGAGTATCTAGTAGATCCACTAAAAATCATCAAAAAAGAGATATCAAATGATGGAACTATAAAATATCTTTTTGAGCTTCAAGATGGAAAAACTGTAGAATCTGTTTGGCTAAAGATGAAAGATGATATCTACGATGATACTGGCAATTTAACTCAAGAAGCAAAATACACTATCTGTGTATCAACTCAAGTGGGATGTAAAGTTGGGTGTAGTTTTTGTCTGACTGCAAAAGGTGGTTTTACAAGAGATCTAAGTGCTGGTGAGATAATAGCTCAAGTTGTGAATCTAAAAAGGGACAATAATCACAAACATAACCGTAAAATAAACATAGTGTATATGGGGATGGGTGAGCCACTAGATAACCTTGACAACCTTTCTCAAGCTATAAAGATATTTCAAGAACCAAACGGTCTTTGCATCGGTGGAAAACGCCAAACAGTATCAACTAGTGGACTAAGTTCTAAGATAGACAAACTAGGTGAGATGGATTTGGGTGTTCATATAGCTATCTCTCTTCACGCTGTTGATGATGAGCTAAGAACTGAACTAATCCCTATGAATAAAGCAAATAACATAAACTCTATCATAGAAGCTGTAAAAAGATTTCCAATAGATACTAGAAAAAGGGTGATGTTTGAGTATCTTGTTATAAAAGATAAAAACGATGATTTAGCATCTGCTAAAAAACTTGTAAAACTGCTCCATGGCATCAAAGCAAAGGTAAATCTGATATACTTCAACCCATATCCAGGTAGTGATTATAAAAGACCTGAACTAAAAGATATGGTGAACTTTCAAGAGTATCTAGTTAACCATGGACTACTTTGTACTATCCGTGATTCTAAAGGGATAGATATAAGTGCAGCTTGTGGCCAACTAAAAGAGAAAGATAAAGAGGAGAAAGAGATATGAGTTATATAGAGATTTTTCAGATAATTTTTTTGATAGCGGTATTTGGTGTAGGGCTTATTGGATTTATGAAAGCAGCTACAAAAGATGATTAATCTTTATCCAAAACGATAACAATTGATGTCACCAATCTATGATATACTAATAGGAAATTTACAAGGAGATAACAAATGGCAGAGATAAAATCTAAAAAAACTAATTCTGAACGCATCAAACAGATATACGATATGTGTCAAGATCACTTTGGTGATATAAGGTTTGTTGGTATAAAGTACCATAAAAAAATAGGTTGGATAGCAAAAGCTCAGTTTGAAGATGGGTTTGAAAATCTAACTGCAGATGGTGATAATGCTGTAGAAGCACTTCGTAACTTAAAAAACCGCGTTAAAAAAATCATAAAAAGATACAATCAAGTTTAAAAAACCTCTTTTTATGCAAAAAAACGACCAACACACCAGGGAGGTCGTTTATGAGCATAATGATACCAACCTTTTCTTAATCCAGCTTTTAAACACTTTTTAAACACCATTTTCACATAGTGTTCTAAGTTGTGAATAAACTACCAATTTTTTTATACTTATAAACATCATACTAAAAAAATAACCACTTAATCACATCTTAATTTTCTATTTAATCTCCATAAAATAGGTGTTTTAAGAGTTATTTTATTTTCATTCACATTGAAAAACTATTTAACTCCAAATTTTTCAAATATTATTCACATTTTTCACATAGCTCTAAAAGCTTCTGCGACAAAATCACAATCACTTTTTATATGATGCACTTGATTATACAACTCAAATTCCAACTCATTTGCATGTAAAAGAAGTCTTGAAGCTCCACTTTTTTGCTTTCTCTCATCCTCCAATATCTCCCTATCTAAAAACCTAACTATATCTTCCTCTTTTTGACCATAGATAGGATCTCCAACTATTGGATGTTTCACATGAAACAAATGTACCCTTATCTGGTGCTGTCTTCCAGTATATGGGGAACACTCGACAAGTGTCATATCTTTATCTTTAAAATACTCTAATGGCTTTATATAAGTTTTTGATGATTTTCCTTCTGGATGAACTTTCACAACCATTCTCACTATCGCACTTGTATCCTCTTTTCTTAAAAGTGGCTCCTCTATGGTGATAGCATCTTTAAACTCACCATGAACAATAGCTAGATATTTTTTTTTCATATCTCTCTCTTGAAACATCATCTTTATATCTATCTCACTCTGTTTGTTTCTAGCACAAAGTACAAGTCCGCTTGTTTCTTGATCTATCCTGTGGGCTATATTTGCATCCATCCCAAACTGTGCTTTTAATTCATCTATGAGTGAGTACTCTGTATTTCTGTTTTGTGGATGAATCAAAACTCCACTTGGTTTGTCAAAAACCACAAACTGTTCATGAACATTAGTTGGTTTAAGTCCTCTTGATGCTGGTTCAAAAACCACAAATTCAACTTCACCTTCAACAAAAGATGAAGCATTTGTCATAGCTTCACCATCTACAAAAAGTCTCCCTTTTGCTATATGCCTTTGAGCCTCTTTTTGAGTTAAACCAAACTCTCTTATAACAAATAAAAAGGCTTTTTGTTTTTCTGGTAAATATACTTTTTTTATACTAAATGGCAAATTTTTCAACCTTTATTTAATTAGTTTTTTACAAACATTTTAGTAAAATATCTAACTTTTATATGTGCGAATTTTAACATAAATAAAACATGAAGGAATGAAATGGTAGAGAGATATGCAAGACCAGAGATGAACGAAAAATGGACACAACATGCAAGATACGCAGCTTGGCTTGAAGTTGAAAAAGCAGCTGTTAAAGCATGGAACAAACTTGGACTTATACCTGATGAGGATTGTGAAAAAATCGTAAAAAACGCTACATTTTCAGTTGAGAGAATAGAAGAGATAGAAGCTATAACTAAACACGACCTTATAGCTTTTAATACAAGTGTTTCAGAATCACTTGGGGATGAGTCAAGATGGTTTCACTACGGTATGACAAGCTCAGATGCAGTTGATACTGGGGTAGCACTTCAAATGAAAGATTCTCTAAATATCATCATTGATGATGTAAAGATGCTAATGGAATCTATCAAAAAAAGAGCCGAAGAACATAAATATACTCTAATGGTTGGAAGAAGCCATGGTATCCATGGTGAGCCTATCACTTTTGGTTTAACTCTTGCTGTTTGGTATGATGAGATGGCTAGACACCTTAAAAACCTTGAAGAGACTATGGATGTTATAGCAGTTGGTCAAATCAGTGGAGCTATGGGTAACTTTGCTCATGCACCACTAGAGCTTGAAGAGTACGCTATGGCTGAGCTAGGTCTTAAACCTGAACCTTGTTCAAACCAAGTTATTCACCGTGATAGATACGCAAGACTTGCAACTGCTTTAGCACTTATGGCTTCTAGTGTTGAAAAATTCGCTGTTCAAGTTAGACATCTTCAAAGAACAGAGGTTTATGAAGCTGAAGAGTATTTTGCAAAGGGGCAAAAAGGAAGCTCTGCTATGCCTCATAAGCGTAACCCTATACTAACTGAAAACATAACTGGTCTTGCAAGAATGATAAGAGCATACGCAATTCCAGCTATGGAAAATGTAGCTTTATGGCATGAGAGAGATATATCGCATAGCTCAACTGAGAGATTTTGGTTACCAGATGCATTTATAACAACTGACTTTATGCTTCACCGTATGAATAGCGTTATAGCTAATCTAACTGTTATGCCTGAAAATATGATGAAAAATCTAAACCTAACTGGCGGTTTAGTTTTCTCTCAAAGAGTTTTACTTGAACTTCCAAAAGCTGGTGTATCACGCGAAGATGCTTATAGAATAGTTCAAAGAAACGCTATGAAAGTTTGGAAAGAGATTCAACAAGGCAAACCTACTACAAATGCAGAGGGTGAGTCTTTATATCTTGGACACCTTTTATCAGATGAAGAGCTTAGAAGCAAACTGAGTGAAGAACAGATTCGTGAATGTTTTAACTACGACTATTACACAAAAAATGTAGATGCTATATTTAAAAGGGTATTTGCTTAAATCTCTATTTGAGATTTAGGTGAAAAACCATTTTCGCTATCTCTTAGCTTACTCTCAAAATTCGAACATATACTTTAAATAAATACTGGTTGGGGAAATAAGGATGACTATAACAATTATAAAAAGAAACGGTAGAACTGAACCGTTAGATATTACAAAAATTCAAAAATACACATCAGCAGCAGTTGGAGGACTTAACAATGTAAGTCAAAGTGAGCTTGAGGTTGATGCACACCTACACTTTCGTGATGGAATAACTTCAAAAGAGATTCAACAAACACTTATAAAAACTGCAGTTGATAAGATAGATATAGATGCTCCAAACTGGACTTTTGTAGCTGCAAGACTATTTTTATTTGACCTATATCACAAAGTAAATGGCTTTACAGGATATGGCTCTTTAAAAGATTATTTTGAAAAAGGGGAAAAAGCTGGCAGACTCTATCTTGGTCTAAAAGAGATGTATGATTTAGATGAGTTAGAAAAACATATAAAACATGAAAGAGATATGCAGTTCAACTACCTTGGCATCAAAACTCTTTATGACAGATATCTTATCAAAGATAAAAACTCAAATCCTATAGAACTTCCTCAACATATGTTTATGGCTATTGCTATGTTTCTAGCTCAAAGAGAAGAAAATCGCCAAGAATGGGCTATAAAATTTTATAACATGATAAGTCAGTTTGAAGTTATGTTAGCAACTCCAACGCTAAGTAATGCAAGAACTACAAGGCATCAACTAAGCTCATGCTATATTGGTTCAACTCCTGATAACATCGAAGGTATCTTTGATGCTTACAGTGAGATGGCGATGCTCTCTAAATTTGGTGGAGGGATTGGTTGGGATTGGACAGGTGTTCGCTCAATGGGTTCAAGCATCGATGGGCATAAAAATGCAGCTGGTGGAACTGTACCATTTTTAAAAATAACAAACGATATCGCCATAGCAGTAGATCAATTAGGTACTAGAAAAGGTGCTATAGCAGTTTACCTAGAACCTTGGCATATAGATGTGAATAACTTTTTAGATCTTAAAAAGAACTCTGGTGAAGAGAGACGCCGTGCACATGATCTTTTCCCTGCACTTTGGCTAAATGACTTGTTTATGCAACGCGTTCAAGAGGATGCTATATGGACTCTATTTGACCCATATGACACACCAGACCTTGCTACACTTTATGGTGAAGAGTTCAACAAAAGATACCAAGAGTATGAAAAAGATGAAAACATAGTTCAAGAGAAAGTAAAAGCAAAAGATCTATGGAAAAAAATCCTAACATCTTACTTTGAAACTGGAAGTCCATTTTTATGCTTCAAAGATAACGCTAACAAAGCTAACCCTAACAACCATGTTGGTGTTATAAGAAGTTCAAACCTTTGTACAGAGATCTTCCAAAACACTAACCCTAACCACTATAAAATAAAGTTCATTTTTGAAAATGGTGATAGTGTTAGTTATGAGGAAGAGGAGATAGTTAAGTTAGATAGTGGAATAGAAAAACCAGCTAAAAAAGTTACAGCTTTAGATTCACTAGGTGGGATGCAGATATATGTAGTAGAAAAAGAGAAGATAAACGGTGATACTGCTGTTTGTAACTTGGCATCTGTAAATCTATCTCGCATCAACACCAAAGAGGAGATAGATAGAATCGTTCCAACGGCTATAAGATGTTTGGATAATGTAATTGATTTGAACTTTTACCCTGTTGAGAAAGTAAAACGCACTAACATGAGAAGTCGTTCTATCGGACTTGGTGTTATGGGTGAGGCTCAGATGTTAGCTGAACTTGGCATCACATGGGGAAGCCAATTCCATTTTGATAAGATAGATGAGATCATGGAAGCTGTTTGTTATAACGCTATAAACGCATCTAGTGATTTGGCTCTTGAGAAAGGTATATATCCAGACTATGAGGGTTCAAAATGGTCAAAAGGGATTATGCCTCAAGATCATGCAAATGCTGAAGTTCTAAACCTAGTTGATCGTGGTGGACTCTTTGCATCATCTTATGAGTGGGAAACACTTAGAGAAAAAGTGAAAAAACAAGGGATGAGAAACGGTTACTTGATGGCAGTAGCTCCAACTTCATCTATCTCTATTTTAACAGGAACCACTCAAGCAATTGAGCCTGTATTTAAGAGAAAATGGTTTGAAGAGAACTTAAGTGGACTTATCCCTGTAGTTGTTCCAAAACTATCACCAGAAACTTGGGCATTTTACACACCAGCTTATGATCTTGACCAAAGACTACTAGTTAAAGCAGCAGCAATCAGACAAAAATGGATAGACCAAGGGCAAAGTTTAAATATCTTTATATCACTTGATAAGGCAAGTGGGAAATACTTAAATGAGATCTATATGTTAGCTTGGAAACTAGGACTTAAATCAACTTATTACCTTCGTTCACAATCCCCTGAGGCAAATAACAATGTCGAAGATAGAAGTATGGAGTGTGTAGGTTGTCAATAAAATGAAACCATTAACCAAAAAAGATATCGAACCTTTTTTAAAAAGGTTCAATAATTTTCAAGATGCTGATTTTACAGATATAAAAATTATAAATCCTACAAAAATAGTGTTCACATTTTTTACTCAAGATTCAGCTAGAGAATATGACTGGATAGATTTAAAAATAGAATTTGATACTGTTTTAGATGCTAGTTTGATAGATAATTCAAAACTAAACCTCATAAATATGTGTGATGGAGTTAACTTATCACACAATGGAACAAATTTTGCTTTTAAAATAAACAATTCAACAACTTATATAAAATCTTCATATATAATGTATGAAGAAAAAATAAATTAGGAGCGTAAAATGAGTTATGAGGTAAAGGGTACGATTTTAGGTTTTGAAAAAACATTAAAAGTAGATATAAATAGCATAGATAATTTGTTTTCAACTCTAATAGATACTGATAATAAAAATATATCTTTCACACTTGTAAACCCTTATTCACTAAGGGAGTATTCATTTGATTTACCATCAAATATAAAAAGTCTTTTAGATATCAATAAAGACTCAAAAGTTAAAGTTTATAATGTAACGATTATCCAAAAACCTTTAGAGAACTCTTACATCAACTTTTTAGCTCCTATCATTGTTAATGAAGATAACAAAACTATAGGTCAAGCTATTTTAGATCGTGATGATCATCCAGATTTTGGAATGACTGAAAAACTATCTTCATTTATCAACTAATCACCATATAAACCTCTTACTTCAAGGTAAGAGGTTTATTTATTTTTCATATACCTTTAAGTATTAAAATATTTTAAAATTTGATACAAAGGATAGAATATGAAAAAAACCGTTTTATTTTTAGCACTTTCATTATCTTTTTTATATGCAAATGATAATATTGAATTCAATCACTCACAAACGGACAGTAGAAAGTTTCCAACATCTCAAGAATATATACTTTCCTATAACAATGTTATAGAAAAAGTTAAAACATCTGTTGTAAATATCTCAACGCAAAAAAATGTAAATAACAATATAACATCCAATCCATTCATGAATGATCCATTTTTTAGGGAGTTTTTTAGAAACTTTGGCCCAAGAGATATCCCTCAAGAGAGGATACAAAGAGCACTTGGAAGTGGTGTTATAGTCTCAAGTGATGGTTATATAGTTACAAATAACCATGTCGTAGATGGAGCTGATAAGATAGTAGTATCACTTGTTGGTGATAAAAAAGAGTATGAAGCTAAGCTTATAGGAAAAGATAAAAAAAGTGATCTAGCTGTTATCAAGATAGATGCCAAAAACTTAAATGCTATCACATTTTATAACTCTGATAAAGTAAAAGTTGGTGATATAACTTTTGCAATAGGTAACCCTTTTGGATTAAACGAAACAATCACTCAGGGGATAGTATCAGCTACAAGAAGAAGTGGAGTTGGGATAGTTGAGTATGAGGATTTTATACAAACAGATGCTTCTATAAACCCTGGAAACTCAGGTGGAGCTTTGGTAAACTCAGCTGGTGAGCTTATAGGGATAAACTCAGCCATACTTTCTAAGAGTGGTGGAAATGTAGGGATAGGATTTGCAATACCATCAAACATGGTCTCTACTATAGCATCTTCACTTATAAAAAATGGTAAATATATCCGTGCTTATCTTGGTGTAAATATATCTGATGTTAGTGAAGATATGAGTGATTTTTATAATAATAATTTTGGAGCTTTAATAACTGGTGTTGAAGATAATACTCCTGCACAAAAAGCTGGACTAAAGAGGGGTGATCTTATAATCTCTGTTGATGGCAAAGAGGTAAAAAGTGCAAGTGAACTAAAAAATATAGTTGGTTCATTTAAACCAAACACTACGGTAAAGATAAAATTTTTAAGAGATAAAAAAGTAAAAACAGTTGATGTCAAACTAGACTCTTTTGATAACGCATCTACTAACAATGGAGATGTTAGTTATAAAGGGATAAGTGTTATAGATACAAATGATGGTGATGGTGTTTTAGTTAGTGAAGTTGATCCTGACTCAAAAGCAGCTATGATAGGTATAACAAAGGGTGATATAATTGTCCAAGTTGAAACAACTGAGATTAAAAATATAAAAGATTTTATAAAAGCTACAAAAGGTGATATGAAAAAACGCATCTACATTTTTAGACGCGGTGGCATCTTTGCTATAGTATTATAATTTAGGAGTTAAGAGATGAGAGTAGTATGTCCACACTGTAAAGAGGTAAATAACATACCTCAAAGAGATAGTTATAAAAAAGCAAATTGTGGCAAGTGTAAAAATTCACTTTTAGACACAAAGCCTATAGAGCTAACAAGCTCAAATTTTGATGAAGTGGTCGTAAATGGTGATATCCCTGTAGTGGTTGACTTTTGGGCTCCATGGTGTGGACCTTGCAAGATATTTGCACCTGTATTTGAAAAAAGTGCTACAAACTATCCACTAAAAGCTTTATATGCAAAAGTAAATACTGAAAATGAACAGCATCTAGGAGCTAGGTTTGGCATCAGAAATATCCCAACACTTATAGTGTTTAAAGGTGGCAAAGAGGTGCATCGCATCTCTGGTGCTTTAGATGAGACAAATCTAAATAGACTCGTCTCACAATTTATCTAAGCGTATGAACAACAATAACCTGTAATAGATTTTACTCTAATATCAAAGTAGCTATTCTCTGCAACTTCAAAACTACATGGAGTTGACATAGCTACAAACTCACTAGCATCTTTATGTTTTACTTCAAACTCACCACTATACATATCCATAACCTCCGCAGCTGCAGTGTTAAATCTGTATTCACCAGGTTGCATAGAACCTAAAGTCTTTGTAGAACCATCAGCCATAGTAATACCATAAGATGTAACCTTACCATCAAAATATACATTCATTTTAGTACTAACACTAACATTTTCATAGTTTTCAACCATTATAAATCCTCATAAAAAATTTATGAAATGATAACAAAAATATATCACTTTTTAAGTCTTACCCTTTGTGAATGGGTTATTGCTACTGCGATAGCATCTGTAATATCAAGAGGTTTAACCTCTTTTTTAATATTTAGAAGCCTCTTTACCATAAATGCAACCTGCTCTTTTTGAGCTTTTGCCTTACCTGTTAGAGCCTTTTTTACCTGCAATGCAGTATATTCACTAAACTGCCCAAACTGTTGAAGGATTGTGAGCATTATAGCTCCACGAAACTGTGCAAGTTTTATAGTTGTTTTTGGATTATGTGCATAAAAGATATCCTCCATAGCCACTTCATCTATCTGATAAGTTTTAAATATATGCTCAAACGCTTCAACCATCTGTGGTATCTGAAATTGCAGATCTTCAGCTTTTATCTTTATAAGTCCAGCCTCTACAAGTGAAATCTTTCCTTTTTCCAAAGAGATAAGTGCATACCCCATATTTCTAGTACCTGGATCTATCCCCAAAATAATCATTTATAACTCCTAAAATCACTAAAATCATATCACATCTAATTTTTGATATATATTTATATGGCAAAATGAAATAATCACATTATTCACATGATGCTATTCACATCTTTTTAATCCTATTTTATGGAATATTTTTATATTATTCACATCTTAATTAACACTGCAAGGTTTTGATGTGAATATAGGTTTAGAAGTCTTAAAATCTCTCAAAGAGGAGATAACAGAAGTTGAATACAACAGATATATAAAACAGTTAACTTACGACGAGCAAAAGTCAACATCAGACTTAGCCGTTTTTTACGCTCCAAATGCACTTGTATCGAACTGGATAAAAAGTAAATTCAAAAAAAAAATAGAGCATCTATTTGAAATAAAAACAGGTTCAAGGGTAAGTGTTAGCATCTCTTTAAAAGCAGAAGCTAGTAAAAGCATAGATAAAAAAATTGTTGAACAAAAAAAATCTGTACAATCACTTCTAAACCCATCTCACACATTTGATAACTTCATGGTTGGAGGTTCCAACCAATTTGCTTATGCAGCGGTTAAAAGTGTAAGTGAAAAGGCTGGTCAAGTTTATAATCCACTCTTTATATATGGCGGAGTAGGGCTTGGAAAAACCCACCTTATGCAAGCTGCTGGAAATGTTTTTCAAAATCAAGGTAAAGTTGTTATATATATAACTTTAGAGCAGTTTTTAAACGATTTCACAAGACACCTTAGAAATAAAACAATGGAGAGATTTCGTGAAAAATACCGTAAATGCGATGTTTTACTAGTTGATGATATCCAGTTTTTAAGTACAAAAGAGATGCTACAAGAGGAGTTTTTCCACACTTTTGAAGCACTTCGTGGAGTTGGAAAACAGATAATTTTAACAGCTGATAAGCATCCAAAAAAGATAGCTGGTTTAGAGGAGAGACTTCAAAGCCGTTTTGAGTGGGGATTGGTTGCTGATATTCAACCACCTGAATTAGAAACTAAAATAGCTATAGTTGAGAGTAAAAGTAAAATCAATAAAGTAAAACTAAATAAAGAAATAATTAACTACATAGCTACTGTAATTGAAAGCAATGTTCGTGAAATAGAGGGGATACTCGCAAAACTACACGCTTACTCTCAACTTATGCATGTAGATATAGATCTAGAATTTACTAAAAATGTTTTAAAAGATCAAATGCAAGAAAAACGAAAAAACCTCACACTTGAGGGGATAACTGAAACCGTAGCAAAAGATTTAAACATAAAACCTAGTGAAATAAAATCAAAAAGCAGAAGTAAAAACATAGTATATGCTAGAAGAATCGCTATATATCTATGTCGTGACCTTACACAAAACACTATGCCACAACTTGCTCAATATTTTGGGATGAAAGATCATACAGCAATAAGCCATACACTCAAAAAAATCAATGAACTTATGGAAAATGATGAAGATTTCAAAGTCAAAATAGAAGAATTAACCAATAAAATTACATCCACTTCATAAACACTATAAAAAAAGATATAATTTCAAAAGTGAATTGATGTGACTGAAACCAAAAAGATTCATCACATCGATGTATAAAAGTAACAAAGGGTTTGTGAGCTTTTTTCACTTATTCACCACCCTCTACTACTACTTACTAAAATTTATAAAATATAATAGGAATTCGTATGAAACTAACTATTTCAAAATCAATCATTGAAAATATACTAATTCATGCTCAACCTTTTTTAGAAAAAAAAGATACCTCTCAAATAACATCACATGTATATTTAAATGTATCTAACTCTATTTTAACACTTAAAGCTACAGATAATGAGATAGGATTTGAAGTATCTACTAATCAAATAAACTCTATAGAAGATGGCACTATTACAGCTAATGGAAAAAAGTTTTTAGATATAGTTAAAATTTTAAAAGATAAAGATATAAATCTAGAAACTCAAAATGATATATTATATATAACTCAAGAAAATTCAAACTTTAAACTACCAACATTTTCATCTAATGAATTTCCACAATTTCCACAATTACAAAATAAAAAATCTATAACTATAAATAGTCAAATAATAATAGACTCATTTAAAAAAATAAATTCTGCAATTGATAATAACAATCCAAAATATGAATTAAATGGAGCATTATTAGATATTAAAGAGGATTCTATAAATTTTGCATCTACAGATACAAGAAGATTAGCAGTTGTAAATATAAATTCTAAAAATGATAATGAATTATCTATCATAGTTCCAAAAAAAGCAATAATTGAGATACAAAAACTATTTTTTAATGATCTTGAAATCTATTATGATGAAACAAATCTAATCATTAAATTTGAACAATACACTTTTTTTACAAAACTTATAAATGGAAAATTTCCAGAATACTCAAGAATCATCCCAAAAAAGACAAAGTATAATCTACTTTTACCTAAAAAATCTATGATGGATGCTATAAAACAAATAACCACTATATCTAACGATATAAAAATTACATTTGATTTTAATTCTATAACTTTTGAAAGTTTAAGCGATGATAATATAGAAGCAAAAACAGTTTTAGATTTTCCTACAAGTTTTGAAAAACCTTTCTCTATAGCTATAAACAGTAGATACATTTTAGATTTTTTAAATAGCATCAACTCTTTAGAATTTCACATTGGATTAAATGAAAGTAATCTACCATTCATTTTAAGTAACGAAAATTTTAAAACTATAGTTATGCCTATAGTGATATAAAAATAAATATATATTCAAGGAATTTATAAATGGAACAAAACACCATCTCAGAAAATTATGGCGCTAGTAATATTAAAGTACTAAAAGGTTTAGAAGCAGTTAGAAAGCGTCCTGGTATGTATATTGGTGATACTGGGCATCGTGGATTGCATCATTTAGTTTATGAGGTTATAGATAACTCTATTGATGAGGCTATGGCAGGTCATTGTGACACAATAAATGTAACTTTAACAAAAAAAGGGACATGTATAGTTAGTGATAATGGTCGTGGTATCCCTACTGATATGCATCCAACTGAGGGTGTTAGTGCAGCTACAGTTGTTTTAACTGTACTTCATGCTGGCGGTAAGTTTGATAAAGATACTTATAAAGTTTCTGGTGGTCTTCATGGGGTTGGTGTATCGGTTGTAAATGCACTCTCAAGTAATTTAAATATGACTATTTATAGAAATGGTGAGATACATGAACAATCATTTAAGAAAGGGATACCTCAAAAAACTTTAGAGGTAACTGGAACTACTAGAAAAACAGGTACTACTATAGAGTTTAGTGCAGATCCCCTAATCTTCACAGAAACTGTAACTTTTGAGTATGAGTATTTAGCTAAAAGATTTAAAGAGTTAGCATATTTAAACCCTTTTATAACTATTAATTTTTCAGATGAGAGATCAAATAAAAAAGAGAGTTATCATTTTGAGGGCGGGATAGAGCAATATGTTCAAGATCTAAATAAAAAAGGTGTCATAGTAGCTCAACCTTATTCATTTTCAGCAAAAATAGAGGATATAGAGTTTGATATAGCGATAATGTATAACGATTCTTATGATGAGAAAGTAGCATCATTTGTAAATAATATCCGCACGCCAAATGGTGGTACACATGAAGCTGGATTTCGTGCAGCTCTTACTCGTGTAGTATCAACTTACAACACTCAAAATGGTGCAGCAAAAGAGAAAGATGTAAAGATAAGTGGTGAAGATACTGGCGAGGGACTTATCGCTATCGTATCTGCTAGAGTTCCTGAGCCTCAGTTTGAGGGTCAAACAAAAGGTAAACTTGGAAATACTTATGTTCGTCCACTAGTTCAAAAACAAACTTATGAGATTCTTGCAAAGTATTTTGAAGAAAACCCTATAGAAGCTAAAGCGATAGTTCAAAAATCTCTTGCAGCTGCAAGGGGTCGTGAAGCTGCTAAAAAAGCAAGAGATCTAACTCGTAGAAAAGATACTATGAGTGTAGGTACACTTCCAGGAAAACTAGCTGATTGTCAAAGTAAAGATGCAAGTATTTGTGAACTTTATCTGGTGGAGGGAGATTCAGCAGGTGGTTCAGCTAAAATGGGTCGTGATAGAGTTTTTCAAGCGATACTTCCACTTAAGGGTAAAATCTTAAATGTTGAAAAATCAAGACTTGATAAGATTTTAAAATCTGATGAGATAACTAACATGATAACAGCTATGGGTTGTGGCATCGGTGAAGATTACAATGAAGAGAAGCTTCGTTATCATAAAATCATCATTATGACCGATGCGGATGTTGATGGTAGCCATATCCAAACTTTACTTTTAACATTTTTCTTTAGATATTTCCGTGAAGTTGTTGAAAATGGGTATCTTTATCTTGCTCAACCACCACTTTACCGTTATAAGAAGGGTAAAAAAGAGATCTACTTTAAAGATGATAGAGCGATAAATGACTTCTTGATAGAAGAGGGTGTTGATTCTTTAGGTGTTGAGAATGTTGGACACAATGACTTAGTAGCTTACTTTAAAATGGTTGATCACTATCGTGGTAGCCTAGAGGCACTAGAAAGAAGATACTCTTTGGTTCATCTTATAAGACATTTTATAGAAAACCCAGATATCATCGGACTTGATTATAAATCTATGTATGTTGAAATTGAGAAGTTTTTACTTAAAAATGAAAATAATATCTTAACAAAAAGTATTAGAGAAGATGCTATCCATCTTTTTGTTCAAACAAAAGGTGGTATGGAAGAGCTACTTATCAATGATGAACTTTTTGCTGCTCCACATTTTAATGAGGCAAGTTTTGTTTATGGGAAGATTCAAGAGTGGGAATTGGATTTAAAAGATGATATTATAACTTCACTCCAAAATGTTTTAGATTTTGCTAAAAAAGGTTCATATATTCAAAGATACAAAGGTTTAGGTGAGATGAATCCTGATCAGCTTTGGGAGACGACTATGACACCAGAAAATCGTGTACTTCTGCAGGTAACTATAGATGATGCTGAAGCTGCTAGTGATGCATTTACTCTATTTATGGGTGATGAAGTTGAACCTCGTCGTAACTATATAGAAACCCATGCTAAAGATGTAAAACATCTAGATATATAGATGATTCTTCCAAAAATTAAAGAGAGAGAGTACCGTTTTAAGTTAGCACTTAGGATAGGACTTCCTATCTTTGCCCTTTTTATAGCATTTATTTCACACACTTTCTTAACAACTTATGAAAATCTTCAAGTAACATTTTATATAGAGTCAGCAATACTGCTTATTGTATATGTATATTTTACATTTTATCTTATATATAAAGGGTTTGATAAAAATATAACAGATAGGGTTACAAATACATTTTCTAGAGAGTATCTTTTTGAGTATCTTCAAAAAGATATGGAAAAAGAGAAAGAATATACTCTGCTTCTTATAAGAGTTGATAACCTTTACGATATAAATAACACTTATGGTGTAAAAAATGGAGATAAGGTTCTTTTAGAGGTTACTAGGTGGGTAGTAGATTATTTGAGTGAAAATAATATAAAAAACTTTCCTATTGGTCGCATCGATGGTGGTGGATTTATCGTTGGATTAAAAGGGATAGATATTAAATATTCCACTTTAGCAGAGCTTATATCTATAAAAACTCAAGATTTTAAAGTGGGTGATATAGAGGTAAAGATATCATCCGCCATCACAGATACAAAATACTCAAAAGATTTTGATTTTTTAATTGAGAAACTTTTTTATCTTCAAGATGAAAAAAAGGTAAAAAATAATGATGAGTTAGATCCAAATGAGTTGGAATTAGCTGTAATTAATGCAATTAAAGAAAAAAGTTTTATACTCAGCACACAAGATGTATTTGAAGATGATAAAGTTGTTATAAAAGAGTGTTTTGTTAAATTAAAATCAAAAGACTCAAAGTTGATATATCCAAAAACATTTACAAAAGTTATAAATAAATTAGGTCTTAGTAGTGATTATGATCTTATGATATTTGAAAAAAATATCAAAAAATGTAAATTTATAACAAATGAGATAATAGCTTTTAGCATCTCATCAAACTCTCTTAGAAATCCAGCTTTTTTACTTCGCGTTAAAGAACTCTTAAATAAAGATTTAAGAAATAAAATCATGTTTATATTAAGTGAGATTGAGTATTTTTCAAACATAGATAGGTATAATACAATTTTAAATTCTTTAAGAGAGCTTGGCATCTATATAGTACTTGATAGGCTTGGTTCACTCCATACTAGTTTTTTATACCTAAGAGATCTTGATGTTGATGTTGTCCGTTTTGATCCTTTTTATACAAAAGATATCATTAAATATCAAAATATAATTGAGGGTTTTAATACTATGGCACATTTAAAAGGTGTAAAAACATGGATGAAAATGGTTGAAAGTGAGGATAGTAAAAAGCTTGTGAAAGCTATGGGTGTGGATTATCTTCAGGGTAAATATTTGTCAGAGCTTGAATTAAAATATGAAAATTAGGAGAATCTAATATGAAATACGGTGAAAAAATAGTTACAGAGTTTGATTTAGAAAAAGATTTAGAGATATGGCCAAATAACCATGAGAAAAATTATGTTATAAAAGTTACCTTGCCAGAGTTCTCTTGTCTTTGTCCAAGAAGTGGTTATCCAGATTTTGCTACTATCTACATTGAGTATACTCCAGATAAATGGGTTGTGGAGTTAAAAGCTGTAAAACTTTATATAAACTCTTTTAGAGATAAATATATAAGTCATGAAAACTCAGCAAATGAGATATATGATGTGTTATATAATAAGTTACAACCAAAATATATGAAGCTTGTAGCTGATTATAATCCTCGTGGAAATGTTCATACTGTTATAGAGATAGATAGTACTAAGTTTTAGTGTTAAAGTATAGGTAGGGTTGATATGTTTAAAAAGATTTTAGGTAAAAACGACAAATCTAAAAATAAAGAGCATGATGAGTTAGTTCAGAAAATAGAAAAGATGGATTTGACTGAGAAAAAAAGCTATATAAACAATAAAATATCAGCCTTGCCAGTTAGTAGAGAGGGTGTGATAGAGGTTTTAAAATCTTTGATAAAAGAGGATCCAAAAACTAAACAAAGATATATCAAAATGGATGATAACGATACAAAAAAGAAAAAAGGTTTTGATCTTGTTATAGCTATCTCCACTCATAAATTTGTAACACTTCCTGTTGTTGATCTGATTCAGGAATTTGAAGAAGTTTATAGAGATATCATAGAGAAGTACGATACAGATAACAAACAAACATATTCAGACAAAATAAAAAAAGCTATAAAAAACTCTATAATTACCATCGAAACTATAGCAAGCATACACAATACAAGTCATATACTAACACAGAGATATTAGTTGCATCTCATAATGTAACTGTAGTATCTTTGATAACTCTTTTGATGATTTAAATCCAAGCTCTATAAGCTCTTTACCATTTATTTTTGGAATATATTTTTGTATATTTATATCGTTTATCTCTACTATCTTCAAAAAAATATCTACATTTTTTAGATCCACTTTTTTAATGATGCTATAGCTCAAAATATCACTTTTATGTTCAAAGAAATCTATAACATGGTAAAGTTGTTTTATCTCTTTTGGCAGATTTTTTTTATTTGTTATTTTATTTAAAAATGATTCTACATTACATCTTGGCATCTTGTGACAAACTACGGCTAGTGAGATAAAGAGATCATTTTTGCATTTATCTATATTTTTTAGTGTAGATATCCATTTTGCATCATCAAGTTTTAACTCATTAAAAAACTCCAAAGCATCTACAACCTTTAAAAATTCAAGTCCATTAGATGGTTTTTTTGCTTTTAAAAACAGTTTTTTAAACTCCTCTTCTATCCTTTGAGTTGGTAGCTCTGTTAGAAGGTTATTTTTACACATCTGTTTTGAGACTGTTATGAGGGTAGCATCTACACTTAGCTCAAATCTAGCACAAAACTGCATCGCTCTAAGTACCCGTAGCGGATCTTCTTTAAAGCTTTTTTCATCTACTATTTTTAAAGTTTTGTTTTTGAGATCATATAAACCACCAAAAGGGTCTAAAATCTTCCCCTCTTTAACATCATAACCGATGCTATTTATCGTAAAATCCCTTCTTGAGGTTGCAACTTTAAACTCTAAGTTGGGGTCTATCTCTATCTCAAACCCACGATGCCCTTTTGCTACTTTGTTATCACGCCTAGGTAGTGTAAAATCGAGTTTAAAATCCCCATAGTCAAGTTTGCACACTCCAAAACTCTTACCGACACTATTAACAGCTCCAAACTCTTTTAGCATCTCCTCTAAATCTTCAAACGATGCTACTCCATAAACCTCTATGTCGATATCAAGGGAGGTTATATCTAAAAAAGCATCCCTCACAAAACCACCAACTATGATAGGTTTTGCATCTTGAAGTATCAGTTTTTGGAAGATTTTGTTTAGTTTTTTAGGGTATTTGAAGTGTGTAACCAATGATGCTACTTTTAAGAAAAATTTAAATTACTTCTACAATTAAATCATACTTTTATAAAGATTTAGATAAAATCGCGAAAATTTTCCCTTAGCTTTTAGGGATGGAGAAAAATATATGCAAAAAATAAGAAACATTGCAGTTATCGCACACGTTGACCACGGTAAAACTACTTTAGTTGATGGTTTACTAGAGCAGTCAGGTACTTTTGGAACTCATGAACATCACGATGAGAGAGCGATGGATAGCAACGCTTTAGAAAAAGAGCGTGGTATCACGATTCTATCTAAAAATACAGCTATTAGATATAAAGATCATAAAATCAACATTATCGACACTCCGGGTCACGCGGACTTTGGTGGAGAGGTTGAGCGTGTACTTAAGATGGTTGATGGTGTTTTAGTTCTTGTTGATGCTTACGAGGGTGTTATGCCTCAAACAAAATTCGTTGTTAAAAAGATGCTAGCTCTTGGTAAAAAACCTATCGTTGTTATCAATAAAATAGACAAACCTTCAGCAGATCCTGAGCGTGTTGTTGATGAGATGTTTGACCTTTTTTCAGATATGGATGCAAATGAGGATCAACTAGATTTCCCAATCATCTATGCAGCAGCAAGAGATGGTATAGCTAAACTTGATATGGAAGATGAAGATGGCAATTTTGAGTGTATCTTTGAGACTATCATAAGCCAAATCCCACAGCCAGAGGGTTCAGCAGATAACCATCTACAAGCTCAAGTATTTACACTTGACTATGACAACTATGTTGGTAAAATCGGAATTAGCCGTATATTTAACGGTAAAGTAAGAAAAGGTGATCAAGTTAAACTTGCAAAAGCTGATGGTGAACTTGTTAATGGTCGTATCACTAAGCTTATCGGTTTTCACGGACTTAACCGTATGGAGATAAACGAAGCTGAAGCTGGTGATATCGTTGCATTTGCTGGTATGGAGACTGTTGATGTTGGAGATACTGTTTGTGATCCAGTTAACCCTGTAGCACTAGATCCTATGCATATCGAAGAGCCAACTCTAACAGTTGTTTTTTCAGTAAACGATTCACCACTTGCAGGTCAAGAGGGTAAACATGTTACTTCAAACAAACTAAAAGATAGACTAGAATCTGAGATGACTACAAATGTTGCTATGAGATTTGAGGTTGTTGGTGAGGGTAAATTTAAAGTAAGTGGTCGTGGTGAGCTTCAGATAACTATCCTTGCTGAAAATATGAGAAGAGAGGGTTATGAGTTTGGAATCAGCCGTCCTGAGGTTATCATCAAAGAGATCGAGGGTGTTAAATGTGAACCATTTGAGCATCTTGTTATAGATGTACCTGAAGATCTTGGTGGTACTGTAATTGAGCGTCTTGGTAAAAGAAAAGCTGAGATGAAATCTATGATGCCAATGGGTCAAGGTTTCCAAAGAATCGAATTTGAGATCCCTGCTCGTGCATTGATCGGATTTCGTGGTCAATTCTTGACAGATACAAAAGGTGAGGGTGTTATGAATCACTCATTTATAGAGTTCCGTCCTGTATCTGGTGAGATAGAATCAAGAAGTTATGGTGCACTTGTATCTATGGAAAATGGTGAAGCTTTAGCGTACTCTCTATTTAACCTACAAGATCGTGGTGTACTTTATATCAAGCCTCAAACAAAAGTTTATGAGGGGATGATTATTGGTGAGCATTCAAGATCAAACGACTTAACTGTAAACCCTATTAAAGGGAAAGCTCAGTCAAATGTTCGTTCTTCTGGTGCTGATGAAGCTATCAAACTTATCCCACCTCGCGATATGTCACTAGAGCGTGCTTTAGAGTGGATAGAGGATGATGAACTTCTAGAGGTTACACCTGAAAATATCCGTATCCGTAAAAAATTCTTAAAAGAGAACGAAAGAAAAAGAGCATCAAGATAATCTCTTTTTCATCAGATAGCATCTTTTGATGCTATCCCCATATCCCCGTATAATATCCATATCAATTAAAATCCAAGTAGAATTTAAATTTTTTTCACTAAAATTATTAAAAATATAAGTATCAAGTTGCCATTTTAGGATTGGTGAGGGGAATTTAGTGAGGTTTTTGTTTATCATGTTTAGTATGATCTCTATTTTAAGTGCTGAGTTTGAGATGGTAAAAGTTGGCAGTATTGATGCAAGATATAAGGATATAGTATCAAAACAAGAGATTCAAGAGATTATATATGAGATAAGAAACTGTTTTGATGAGCAACTTGGATTTAAAACATTTGATTATAAAGAGGATGGAAAACCGATAGATATCATCTATATTCAACCATCAGCAAAAAAACAAAGAATAGTTGATAATGACAAAAAGATGCAATCTATAAAAGGGGAGTTAGATAGTTTTAGCTCCTCTATAAATTCAAAACATAGCGATTTAGAAAGCTCCAAAGTACTTA
>JAFGVR010000158.1 GCA_016937915.1 Campylobacterales bacterium
ATAGATTTAAAAATCTAGAAAAGCTTTATTATGATCTTCTTCCTGTTGAAGGGATTTTAAAAGAACATACAGAACAAGATTTTTATCTAGAACTTATAAAACTTCATCAAACAACATCACTTACATAGGATTTTTATGCAAAAATTTTTCTTAACACTTGGCTATAGTGGACTAGCACCAAAAGCTCCTGGAACTGTGGGGAGTTTTGTAGCTCTTATTTTAGGAATAGCTGTACTTATAAACTTTGATGCATATACACTTTTTTTAGCTTCTGTTTTAATTAGTATCATCGCGATAAAAGAGATAAACAAATACGAAGAGAAAACTGGCATCCATGATGATAAAAGCATTGTAATAGATGAACTAGCAGGTATGTGGTTTGCTTTAAGTGTAGCTCCTGCTATCACAATAGCATCAAATGAAATCTCAACACTTAGCAATGGTTTCTTAATCCAATCAATCCTTTCATTTGCACTTTTTAGATACTTTGATATTAAAAAACCATCAATTATAGGGAGGATAGATAAAGAAGCAAAAGGTGGTGTTGGTGTAATGGGAGATGATATCATCGCTGGATTTGCAGCTGGGATATTAAGCTCTGCTATCTGGCAGGGGATAGTTTCACTTAACCTATTTTAATTTTATGGTTAATAAAAACCTTTGAAGTATTATCATAGCTGAGATGGAATCAACCCTTCCATCTCTAGTGTAACGCATCTCACCTTTTATAAGGTCTTCTGCCTCAAGTGAGCTTCCACTCTCATCTTGAAAGTAAAGTTCACCCTTAAAATCAACAAGCTTCATAAAATGCTCAATACGGCGTCTCATCTCACCTTCACTACTTCCACCAAGAGGGATCCCTATAACAACTGCATCCGCTTCCCACTCATCTATCACTTTTTTAACATCGCTTGATGCTTGATTACGGTTTTTTCTTATAACTGCAGGAAGCGGAGTTACCAAATCTTTATGAGCTGAGTATGCTAGACCTATCCTTTTAAGCCCTAAGTCAATTGCTATATATTTCAACTATTTTCCTAAACAAAATGAGCTAAACATCTTATCTAGCATCTCATCATTTTCAAAAGGTCTAGTTATAGATGCCATCTCTTTTACCGCTTCATTTAAGTGAAACGAAAATATCTCAAGTTCTTGATACTCAAGTGGTGCAAAAGCATCTTCTATATTTTTTATAGTATTTTCAACAGCACTGATCTGTCTTTGAGATATAAGCATAATCTCATCTGAACTGTTTTTTGAATCCATTATATTTTTAAGTGCATCTATCAAAATATTTACATTATCTTTTGAATTTAGTTCTATGTCAAAATCTATATCACCTTTAATAAACTTAGATTCCAAATCTATCTTATTTTTTATATATAAAACATTTTTATCTTTTGTGTGTTCATTTATAAGAGATAATATCTTTGCATCTTCATTATCAAACTCTCTACTTGAATCAAATAATGCTATCACTATATCAGACTGCTCTATTGCTTCTAAACTTCTCTCTATACCTATCTTTTCTATCTCATCATCAGCTTCACGAATCCCAGCTGTATCTACTATGCGTATAATGTGTGAGCCTACTTTAACCTGTTCTTCTATAGTATCTCTTGTAGTTCCAGCTATATCACTAACAATGGCACGATTATAATTTAAAAGTGAGTTTAAAAGTGAGCTTTTCCCAACATTTGGCTTACCGATTATCGCTACACGAAACCCTTGCATAAGCCCTTCTCTTGATTTACTTGCTATCAATGTTTTATTTAGATTTTCACTTAAAGTTTTAAGTTTAAACTCTATCTGATTTACCAAATCCTCTGGCAAATCCTCTTCAGCATAATCGATTGTAACTTCAGAATAAGCAAGAATAGCAATTATCTCATCTCTCACTTTTTCTATATACTCTTTTAAAGAGCCTTTCATTTGCTTAGCAAGTATCTTAGCAGCATCTTCACTTTTAGCTTCTATAAGTTTTGCTATAGCCTCAGCTTCACTCAAATCTATCCTGCCATTAAAAAAAGCTCTTTTTGAAAACTCGCCAGCTTCTGCTAGTCTTGCACCATTTTCTAAAACAGCTTTTAAAATGCTTTGAGCCACTATATAACCACCATGGCACTGAAACTCTATAACATCTTCAGCTGTAAAAGAGTAAGGGGCTTTAAAGTAGATAACTATAGACTCATCTATAAGTTCATCATTTGAATTGTAAACATTTGAAAGAGTTGCGTATCTTGGGAGGAAGTTTATTTTTTTTGTAAGTTTTTGTGCTATCTCCAAAGCTCTATCACCACTAACTCTTATAATGGCGATAGAACCTATACCGCTAGATGTAGCAACTGCACATATAGTTTGAGTATCCATATTTTAGTTTGAATAATAATCGTTGATGATTATATATTTAAGCCCATCACGAGTTGAACGGATAACTATATACTTCTCAGGATATCTATCACGAAGCTCTTTTAGTGCTATTTGAACAAGTACACCATCTAAGATTTTAGTTTGAGCTTTTCCATCTCTATCTATACTCTCATATACACTCTCAAGGTATCTAAATACAGATTCTTCTTGATTTTTTAAAAACTCAGCTATCTCTAAACGAAGACCCACTTGATATTTAGAATTTATCCAATTAAATATCATATATGAAAGAGCTTTATATCTATAACCCTCTTTACCTATAAGAAGTGCTGCATCTTCACCTTTAAACTCAATTAAAAGTGTGTTTTCATCATAACCTTTTACATCAATCTCATCTATATTAAAACAAGTTAAATCAAATAATTGATTTATATCTTTTTTTACCTCTAAAGCTATTTGCTCAATCTCTTTAGGTCTATCTATCTCACTATTTTTTTCATCATTATCAGTTTTAAATTCAACATCTTCTAGCACTTCATCTTGGTCACTGACAAAAGACTGAGGCATAATAGTATCATTTATCTCTATTTGTGTATTTTTTTCTATCTTATCTTTTTTCTCTATATTTTTCTCAATAATTTTTTCGTTTTCTACTTCTTTCTTATATTCAACTTTACTATTTTTAACTTCTCCAGAATTATCTTTTGTATCAACTATAATCGCTTTTTTTCTAAAAAATCCCAAAAAACCTGAAGATGGAAGCTGAACCACCTCAGTTTTTAGCTCAGTGACAGAGCACTCCAAAGAAGAAGCAGCTTGTTTATAAGCTTCTTCTAGAGTGATCGCTTCTATCTTAATCATCTTTATTCTCCGCTTTAGCTTTAGCTTTAGCTATCTGTGCATCTTTTGCATTTTGAAATTGGATATTTACAATATACTGTTGCATAATCGAGAACAAGTTGTTCACTAACCAATATAAAACTAATCCCGATGGGAATGTTACAAAGAAAAATGTAAAGATAATTGGTAAAAACTTAAATACTTTCTCTTGCATTGGATCTGTAAAATTATTTGGCGTAAGCTTTTGCTGATAATACATAGATGCACCCATAAGAATAGGTAATATAAAAGTTGGATCCATAAGAGATAGATCGTTTATCCATAAAATCCACTCAGCACCTTGAAGCTCAACTGCATTTAAAAGTACACGATAAATTGCGAAAAA
>JAFGVR010000159.1 GCA_016937915.1 Campylobacterales bacterium
ACGAGATTTATCACATCATCATTTGAAGATAGTTTTTGATATAAAATCTCCTCAAAATCTCTTCTAAATTTGTAGCTTTTTTGTAGGTTTTTTACACCATAGCTGTATTCTCTAAGGCCGGATATAAAACTAAAAAAGTTTGTATGAGCACCAGTTGCTATGATGAGATAATCAAAATGGTAACTACCCTTATCTGTTTTTATCATATTTTGCTCACTACTGATTAATACAACCTCCTCTTGGATGAAGTTTATACTATTGTCAAACCCATAGCACCAGTTTTTAAGATCAAGTGCGACATCACCTAGATCAAATCTCCCAGCGATATACCCATAAGCTTCAGTTTGTAAGTAGTGGTAACGCTCTTTATCAAAAAGATATATATCAAAATCAACATTTTTACAAAGATGCTCAACTGCTCTAAGTCCACCATATCCAGCACCAATAACTGCAATTTTTTTCAAAAATCCCCCTTTTGCATCGTAAAAAAATTATATCTAAAGAGTGATTAGAGTTGATGTAAGTTTATCCTTAAAAATCTATTTATAAGGATAATTGGTTATAATTGCGATTCAAAAATCCGCGCCCATACGGATTTAAAAAATATATCGATATTCGCACTTAACGAGTATCACAAGGAAAACATAATGAAAAAAGATATCCACCCAACTTTAGTAACTTGTACAGTAACTTGTGCATGTGGTAACAGCTTTGAGACAAAAAGTCAAAAAGACACAATGAGAATCGACATCTGTAATGAGTGTCACCCATTTTTCACAGGTAGTGAGAGAATGGTAGATACTGCAGGTAGAATTGAGAAATTCAACGCTCGTTACGCTAAAAAATAGTTTTTGGATTAGCAACTTTTGCTATCTTTAGTTCCAACCCCAATTGGAAACATCGGTGATATGTCACTTAGAGCCATAGAGGTTCTAGGTGAAGCCGATACCCTTCTTTGTGAAGATACCCGCATAACAAAAAAACTTCTACATATTTTAAAAGAGAGATACCCATTTTTCACCCCAAAAGAGAATCAAGAGTTTATATCTTTGCACTCACACAATGAAAAACATTTTATTGAAAAACTAGAGCCATCTTTTTTTGAGTCAAATGTTGTTTATGTAAGTGACGCTGGGATGCCAGGTATCAGTGATCCTGGTCAGATGCTAGTAAACTACTGCATAGAAAATGGGATTAGTTATGATATTTTACCTGGTGCAAATGCACTCCTAACTGCATTTGTGGCTAGTGGATTTGTGGAAACTAGGATGCTCTTTTGGGGATTTTTGCCACACAAGGGGAAAGATAGGGCAGAATCTCTAAACTCCGCATTAAATAGCGGTTTTACAACTATCCTTTATGAGAGTCCACACAGACTTGAAAAACTTTTAAATGAACTTGTAGATGAGGCGGATGATAGGGAGATATTTTTAGCAAAAGAGCTTACTAAGAGGTATCAGAAATATCTTCGTGGAACTGCATCAAGTATACTAAAAGAGCTTGATGGAAACTTCAAAGGGGAGTGGGTGGTTGTACTTAGTGCATCTGAGGCTCAAAACAGCTCAGCTATTACCCAAAAAGATATTTTATCTTTAGATATACCAAAAAAACAACAAGCAAAACTAATATGCAAGATAACAGGTGAAAATCCAAAATCTTGCTACCAAAGACTCTTAGATATAGAGAATTAACTTATTTTAGATAGGATACTTAAATGTTAATATACGCAAAGCAACCAGTTTATTATGTAATAGAAAAATATCCTCAAAAGATTAAAACATTATATCTCTCAAAAGAGATAGAGAAAAAAGAGTACTCAAGACTTATGAAGATGGGTTTTGAGATAAAACGCATCCCTAATGAAGCTGCTATAAAGATGAGTAAAAATGCAAATCATCAAGGTTTTTTGGCTGAAGTTGAAGATTATGAATTAAGTGATTATAAAAACTTTTTAGATAAAGATTTTGTTTTGGTTTTATCAAATCTAACTGATGTTGGAAACATTGGAGCTTTGGTTAGAACTGCTTATGCTTTGGGTGTAGATGCTATAGTGGTATGTGGTATTAAAAAACTCTCTCTTGAGCCGATTTTAAGGACAAGTACAGGAGCTTTATTTGATATTCCATTAGCAGTTGAGCATAACATCCATGATGTTTTAAATGACTTTAAAATGTCTGGTTTTACCTCTTATGGTGCTGATATGGGTGGTGAAGATATAAGAGATGTTAAAGTTGCCAAAAAAAGAGTGCTTGTGATGGGTAGCGAGGGGGAAGGTCTTAGCCAAAGAGTTGTCTCAAAACTCGATAAAGTTGTAAGCATAAAGATGTGTAACGGTTTTGATTCGTTAAATGTAAGTGTAGCGGGAGCTATTTTGATAGATAGGATGAGAGATGAGTAGCGATTTAGAGAAGTTAAGAGAGATAGGTGCTCAAAAGATATTTGAACAAACACATATTACAAAAGAGCATGTTCAAGCTATTTTACATAAAAGTTTTGAAGGGCTTAATAAGGTACAATTTAATGGATTTATATCTATTTTAGAGAGGGAATATCAAGTTGATTTAAAAGATGTTAAAGAAGCAGCTTCATCTTTTTATAATCAGCAAAATGGTTTATTTGATACAAATAAAGAGCAAAATGGTGTTTTTGTGACTCCAGAAAAAGAGAAAAAAAGTTCAGCAATATATATAATATTTTCAGTTTTGATTATTAGTCTTGCTATTTTATATTTTAATTTCGAAAACTCTTTAGTCGATGAATCAAAAGTTGATAATAGTTTGATAGAAAGTGTAAAAAAG
>JAFGVR010000160.1 GCA_016937915.1 Campylobacterales bacterium
TAAAACTCAAGAAAAGTTAAAAAAATGAAGTGAGTACTTTTAGGCTGCTGTAAAGGTGGATTTTAGAGGTGCCCTTAAACTATTTAATAATACAGATGTATCATCGTTATAAAATATTTTCACCATAAACTGAATTAATTGAGCATCATTTTGTTGTTGAATTCTTTGTTCTACTAAATGATAAGTATTTATAATATCATTCTTTGAAATTTCAAAGGTTCCTCTAAAGGCTTTTTAAATTGTTTGTGGTTTTCCAAGTAACCCAGAAATAAATTCTCCAAAATCATTTGGATTACAAGGTAGCATTACGGCATAGTTATCATGTTCGCCTTTTTTAAGTGAATCATTGTTTGGCATATATATTCCTCCTATATTTAACTATTTATTCAACAAACATTATATACAAAACAGCTCAAAATATATGAATTAAATGACATAATAAATGTTAATTTAAATTATATTTTTATCCCAAAATATAAATATTTACTTCACTTTACTTAAAAAAGTACTAAACTTTTTAAAATATCAATGTACATTTAAAAATATAATTGCTGTTATTTGAACATCTTGTCGTTTAATTGTTCAAATAAGATGTTAAATGTACATTTTATCATTTAATTTTCAAGAGATTATAAAAATACTCAAGCTCATAAGAGCGGAGGATTCTGATGCTGTTTGTGTTGCCTTCTATCCCAAGGGGGTTACCAGCTGTTAGGACATATACACCATCTAGTTTTATCGTTTTTCTCTTTACACCGTCTTTTATAACATGGCTTAGGATGTTGTTTATCTCATCTTTTGCAGGGATCATAAACGCTGGAACCACGCCCCACGACATAGTTAGCCATCTTGCTACTTTATCGCTGTGTGTTATAGCGTATATAGGTGATTTTGGTCTAAATCTTGCTATCTTTTTGGCAGATTTTCCAGATGTTGTAAATGTCAAAATCGCATCTACATCTAAGTTACTTGCAAGTCTCACACAAGATTCATCTATGATGTCACCCTTTCCATTTGCCTTAAATGTATCAAATTTATCATAAATAAATGAACTCTCTTCTATCTCTCTTATGGTGTTACACATCGTCTCAACCACTAAAACAGGGTTATGCCCTATCGCACTCTCTTCACTTAGCATCACAACATCACTCCCATCTAAAACCGCATTTGCCACATCACTTATCTCAGCTCTTGTAGCTACATCGTTTTTTGTCATGGAGAGGAGCATCTGAGTAGCAGTTATCACTGGGATGCTGGCTTCGTTTGCTTTTTTGATGAGCATCTTCTGGATGCTAGGAACTTTATAGTAAGGCACCTCTATCCCAAGGTCACCCCTTGCTACCATCAAACCATCACTCACCGATATGATCTCATCTATGTTCTCAACCGCATCAAACTTCTCTATCTTTGCTATTAGTTGAACATCTCCACCAAAAGAGTCCACAACATCTCTAGCATTTACTATATCATCAGCGTTTTGAACAAATGAGATAGCCATAAAGTCAACCCCATTCTCCACACCCCACCTGATATCATCTTTATCTTTTTTAGTTATGACATTGATTCCTATGCGAGTGTTTGGAAAATTGACCCCTTTTTGAGATGAGAGCATACCGCTGTTTTGAACCACCCCTTTTACACTAGAGCTATCTACATCAACAACCTTAACTCTTATGATCCCATCATAAAGATAGATATACTCATCCACCCTTATATTTTTTAACACCTCACTTTGGTTGATGCAAAGCTTATAGTGGGCATCTCTTACCTTATGCCCAACTATCTCCTCTTTTACAAACTCTAAAAGATCCCCCTTACGAAGTTCAAAACTCTCCTCTAACTTTCCGATGCGTATCTTTGGCCCACTTATATCTTGCAAAATCCCAACTATAAGCCCAACATTTTGACTTGCTTGACGGATGTTTTCTATCATCTGTGTGTGGTACTCATGTGAGCCGTGAGAGAAGTTGAGTCTAAAAAGGTTCACCCCTGCTCTTATCATCTCCTCTAAAGTACCCACATCTTGACAAGAAGGCCCAACTGTCGCTAAAATCTTTGTACACTTTTTCATCTATCTCACCACCATTTTGTAACATTCTTGAGCCATCTCTAGCTCCTCATCTGTTTTTATCACCAGATGCTTTATCTCTTTTAAGATTTTATTATCCATCACTCTATCTCTTATGTAAGCGGAGTTTTCCCCTATCCCACCTGTAAAGATTATCGCATCTACATCTTCTAGTAAAACCATATATGAGCCTATATATTTTTGGATGCGTCGCACCATCACATCTATGGCTAGATTTGATTTTTCATCATCTGCATCTATTATCTCTCTCACATCATTGTTTCCACAAAGCCCCAAAAGTCCAGAGTGTTTGTTAAGCTCCATATCCACCTCATCCACACTAAGGCCAAGTTCCCTTTGCATATACAAAACTATGGCTGGGTCTATGTCACCGCATCTGCTCCCCATCACCAAACCCTCTAGTGGGGTAAATCCCATCGAAGTATCTATACTTTTACCATTTTTTATAGCACAAGCAGATGCACCGTTTCCAAGATGCAGTGTTATGAGATTTAACTCGCTCAAATCTTTTGCTAACATCTTAGCACCCTCTTTTGCCACATAGGAGTGGGAACTTCCGTGAAATCCGTATCTTCTTATCTTATGTTTTTCATACATCTCTAAAGAGAGTGGATATATATACCCCTCTTTTTTGATGCTATTGTGAAAAGCGGTGTCAAAAACTGCAAACTGCGGAGTGGTTTTAAACATCTCTTTTGCTATCTTTATCCCCTCTAGATTGGCTGGATTATGAAGTGGAGCAAGGGGGATCAGATTTTCTATCTTCTCTATCACCTCATCATCTATAAGGGTAGTTGAGTGAAAATCCTCCCCACCATGCACAACTCTATGCACTATCGCATCAACTTCACCCACATCTGCAAATATCTCAACCAACCCATCATGGTGACTCTTAACTCTCTCTAAAAGCTTAGATGACAAAACCTCTTTAGTTGGCATCTCAAATAGCTTAAACTTGATAGATGAGCTTCCAGAGTTTATAACCGCTACTCTCATCCTCTCACCCCTTGAGCTTGGATAGCTGTTATGGCGATAGTGTTTACGATGTCACTCACCAAACACCCACGACTTAAATCATTGATTGGTTTGTTTAGCCCTTGAAGCACTGGTCCTATGGCGATAGCACCGCTTGATCGCTGAACCGCTTTGTAGGTGTTGTTACCTGTATTTAGGTCTGGGAAGATTAGCACATTTGCATCCCCTGCTACTTTTGAGTTTGGAAGTTTTGTTTTTGCTACATCTTTATTTACCGCTGCATCGTATTGTATAGGCCCCTCAACTAGAAGTTCTGGCTCTTTTTGTTTTAAAAGTTTTGTAGCTTCCCTTACCTTATCTACATCCGCTCCACTTCCACTCTCACCAGTTGAGTATGAAAGCATCGCCACTTTTGGGGTGATAGAGAAGTTTTTGGCAGTCTCAGCAGATGCAAGTGCTATCTCGCAAAGCTCTTTTGCATCTGGGTCTTGATTTACCGCACAATCCCCATAAACAAGCACTTTAGTATCTAAACACATAAAAAATACAGATGAGACTATGGAAACATCAGGGGTGGTTTTGATTATCTGAAGTGCTGGGCGGATAGTGTCACTTGTAGAGTGGATAGCCCCACTAACCATCCCATCAGCGTAACCCAAGTGAACCATCATAGTACCAAAATAGTTCAGATGTATCATCGCATCTGCAGCTGCTTCATAGCTTAAACCTTTGTGGCGACGCATCTCATAAAAAGCATCGCTAAACTCTTTTAGAAGTTTCTCATCATGGTTATCTACTATCTTTACTCCACTCAAATCAACACCCAAACGAGTTGAGTTCTCCCTTATCTCCTGCTCATCTCCAAGCAAAATTATCTCAGCAACCCCGCGTCGAAGTATTATCTCAGCTGCTCTTAAAACTCTCTCATCAGATGCTTCAGGGAGTACGATTCTTTTTTTATCTTTTTTAGCCATATCAAAAAGTCTGTACTCAAACATCTGCGGAGTCATCACATCACTTTGAGTTGAGCTTATGAGCCTCTCTATCCCCTCCACATCAACACTTCTCTCAAAAAGCCCAAGTGCTAATGCTATCTTTCTCTCACTCTTTAATCTTATGCGTGAATATATCTTTGAGATGCTGTGAGCTGTTGTGTATGTGTCCATCTCAACGCTAAGGATAGGGATGCTAAAACTACTCAACCCATCCAAAAGCTTTTTGATATTCTCATGCGGTTTCATGGCAAAAGGAAATACAATACCAGAGATGCTAGGGTACGCTTTTGAGTACAACGCCCCAAAAAGCCCCAAAATTATATCACTTCTATCGGCTGGAACGATTACCAAATCATCCTCTTCTAGGTGATACAAAAAGTTATCAAGAGTCAAAGCTGCTACTTTTACATTTTTTATCACCCTTGTATAATCGTTTTTAGTTCCAAATATACACTTAGCATCAAGCCCATCTAAAATATCTTCTATGGTGAGCAGATCAAGCTCAGCCACCTCCTCTAAAAGATATACATTATGGCTAAAATCTTTTAGTTTAAGGAAGAGTTCTTTGTACTTCTCTTCATCAAGTCTGTTTACAAAAGTAGCAAAATGGCTACAACAGTGGATAGATGAGTTGTCATACTCGATGCGGATATCTTCATAGATATCTTTTGCAGATATATCTTTGGCATTTATGATGTTTATATATCCACTTGAGAAGTTTTGAGCTATCTTTAGGTTTAAATCATACTCGATAGAACTACTTAAAACTAAACGCCTTATCCCCTCACAAAGGACAAAATCGTAACTCTCCTCAAGCTTTTTAAATTTCCCTATAAGCTCATTTATCAGCTCATTTTCACGCCCACTTGCTATCATACTCTCAACATAAGCTATCTCAAACCCACACGCATCTTCATAACTTTGCTTTAGTGCGTACCTGTTTAAGATAAAATCTATGTCGTAATCCCTAGCATTATCTGATGCGATGATTGGGCGAAAAAAAGCTACGCGGTGGAGATTTTTTTTGAGCATCTCCATCATCCCCATAGTTACAAATAAACTTCCAGCACCCTTTTGCTGTGTCGATATATAAAGCGACTTAATCTGCATAAACTACCCTCTCACACATCCCCATCTTGGCATAATCATCTATATAATCTCTCATGATTTTGGGATATTTTTCACCATCATACCTTTTAGAGGTTACAAAATCGTAAACTTTTAAATGTCTCTTATCTTTAAGTGTCGTGTGGATGCAAACCCCTGAATAACTAACAAGTTCATCCCCCTCAAAGATGCCAAGCATCTTATATTCCATGTGTCTCATATCATATATAAGGTCTTCATACTCTTTATAACTCATATCTTTGTACAACTCTTTTACTAAACCATAAGCATCATCTAACTCTTTTAAATCTATCTCTCTTATTTGCATCTATAACCTTTATATTTTAAAAAAACTTATCCACAAAACTTACAATCTTATCTAAAACTCTTGTGACTACTTTTCTGCGTTCAAGGAGTTTTAGTTTTATTTTTAAACTCTTAGCTACATCATTTGCAAGTGGTATCCTCTCATCATATAGGTATCTATCGATGAGTTTTCTAACTTCACCACTATCTAAGTTCTCCACTTCACAAAGCTCATCAAAAGCTTTGTTTCTTTGTTCATCCCAAAACTTTTCAAACTCCGCTTCTATATCATCAGAGTTATTTATATTTACAAGATTTTCATCGATAAACCTCTCTATAAGCTCCCTCTTGCTTCTAAGCTGGGGATTATTACTCAGTATATTTGAGATATTTTCTTTTTGTTTTGTTTTTAGTTCATCATCTTGTGTATCTGCAAACTGAGCAAGTAGTTGTAAGATATAGGTTACATTTATCTCATCTTTATGGATAAGTTCAAGTTCAAAATCAACATCTTCTAGGATTGATACTTTTTCAGGACTATTAGTAATACCTGTTGGCTTCATATCAAGATATTTTGACAAATAATTATTAAATTCCTGTTCACCCATCTCTACATCAGACCATTTAAAATCGCTAAATCCAGATATAACATTTTTCACCCTCATCAATGCTCTAAATGCTGTTACAAACTCAAGCTTTTTATAATCACCAAACAACTCACTCACACTATCAACTGTTGGAGCTATCGTTTTTAAAGTTTCATACTTTTCATCAAACTTTTTAACATACTCCTCATAAGGCTCCATAAGGATAATCTCTTTTGCATCTTTGTTTGAAAAAAGTGCTATGGCATCATCTGTTGCATTTTTTAGGTTTCTAAAACAGATTATATTGCCTTGTGATTTTTGCTCATTTAAGATTCTATTTGTTCTTGAAAAGGCTTGTATAAGTGCGTGGTATTTTAAGTTTTTATCTACATAAAGGGTGTTAAGTGTTTTGCTATCAAACCCAGTTAAAAACATATTGACAACAAGCAAGACATCTATCTCTTTTTGTTTGACCCTTTTTGATATGTCGTTGTAGTAGTTGTAAAAGCTTTGGCTATCTTTGGTCGAGTATCTGCATCCAAACATCTCATTATAATCCTCTATAAACTCATCAAGTTTTTCACGACTATGTTTGTTTATATGCTCTTCATCAGAACTATCCACCTCATCATATTCCAGCTCCCCTGTTGCATCTTTATCATCCTCATTTGCACTATATGAAAAGATGGTCGCTATTTTTAGGTTGTGTTTTTTACCCTTAAAAGCTTCATAATATTTTATAAGCATCTCTACACTGCTTACACACATTAAGCTCGTAAAATCTTTTGAATGAGTTTTTCTATCGTGGTTAGCGATGATATAATCAACAATCTTCTCAATCCTCTCATCACTCTCTAAAAGCTCTTTTATATCTATATCTTCAACCTCTATATCTTTATATGTCTCACTTTTCTCTTTCTCTTTGTATCTTCCCACATACTCGATTGAAAATTTAAGTACATTATCATCATTTATGGCATCTGTTATCACATACTTATGAAGAGCATCATCAAACAACTCTTTTGTAGTCCTTTTACCAAGCTCGTTAGATGAAGCATTTTTCTCAAATATGGGGGTACCTGTAAATCCTATCATCTGATTTTTAGTAAAAAACTTGCTTATAGCCAGATGGGTCTGACCAAACTGACTTCTATGACACTCATCAAAGATAAAAACTATATGTTTATCTTTTAACTCTTGCATCTTAGAGAGGTAGTGTTTTTTAGAGATTGCTGTATTTAATTTTTGGATAGTTGTAACTATGAGTTTTGTATCATCACTAAACTGTTTTACTAGTGCTTTTGTGTTGTCTGTGCCATCAACACTTCCATCACTAAAACTGTTAAACTCTTTTGTGGTCTGATAGTCCAAATCTTTTCTATCAACCACAAAAACCACCTTATGCACTTTTGGCAGTTTCATAAGGATTTGAGCACTCTTAAATGAGGTGAGTGTTTTACCACTTCCTGTTGTATGCCAGATATATCCGTTTTTGTTTGAGTTTGATACCCTCTCGATGCTAGCCTCAACTGCATGAAACTGATATGGCCTAAGCACCATTAAGATGCGGTTAACCTCTGCTAGGACTATATACTTACATATCATTTTAGATATATGGCATCTCTCTAAAAAAATTTCACTAAATTTTTCTAGATTGTCAACTCTTTTATTTTCAATATCACTCCAATAAAATGTTTGTTTAAAGTTCATCGACTCTAGTTTAGAGTTTGCGTAGTATTTTGTATTTACACCGTTACTTATCACAAAAAGTTGTATGTAGTTAAACAAAGCGTTGTTCGCACCATAAGAGTGTCTTTTATATCTTAGCGTTTGATTAAACGCCTCTTTTAGCTCCAAACCTCTTCTTTTTAACTCGATTTGAACCAAAGGAAAACCGTTTATGAGGATAGTTACATCGTATCTGTTTTTGTACTTCCCCTCAACACTTACTTGTGAGGTGACTTGAAATATATTTTGACACCAATGCTCAGAGTCTAAAAACTCTACATACTTAGTAGTGCCATCATCACAAACCAAAACAAACTTATCTCTAAACATCTTAGCTTTTTCAAAAACTGAACCTTTTTTTAGGTGGTTTAGTACTCTTTTAAACTCCGCATCACTAAGGGTTGTTTTGTTATGAATTTCTAGCTGAGTCTTTAGATTTTTCTCTAACTCTGCATCATCATTTATGATAACTCTTTCATACTTTTGAAGTTGAAGTTGTTTAAGTAAGTTTTCTTCTAGTAGTGCTTCACTTTGTGTGCTCATTAGTTACTCTCCCTACACAAACATCTGCTGAAGCAGTGCTTTTTTAAACTCTTTTGTTTGATTTAACTGTTTTTGAGTCTGCTCTATCTTTGCATCTATGGATGATAGGAAGTTTGCTATTTTTGTTTGTTCTTCAATAGAAGGATAAGGTAACTTGATATCTGAAAATTGTTTATAACTTATCATTTTACCATCTCTGATGCCTTCAATATTTCTATTGAGTAGTTTAATGTATCTATCTGTTTTAAAATAAAGTTTATAAAAATATCTATTAACTTCTATGAATGGTCTAAGGATAATGTATGCAGGGCTACAAATCCCTTTGTAGTTTGAGTATTCTATACCACCTTGAAATGACCTAAGACTAATAATATAATCTCCTATATCTACTACTTTATAAGTTGATACACTTTTTTCAGTAACTGTAATTTGATAATCAATCATTTCTCTTGGAATTGCTCCAAATTCTTGAGATATAGCCAATACAGGTAAATCTGAATTATGGTTTTTATTTGAAATTGGTTCAAATATTTCATTACCATTTTTCTCTTCCCACTCACAAAACTCACTTCCATCATCAGACCTAAATCTTATCTCCTGATTGAAGATGCGTTGCATCACCCCTTTTTTATATCCTTTTAAAAGTTTCACTTTTTGTGTAAGTTGCTCTATCTTTGCATCTACAGAAGTTAAAAAAGAGGCTATTTTTTCTTGTTCTTGTTTTGAGGGAATACTAATATGAAAAGCACCAATAGATTGAAAGTTTATACCCTCTCTACCACTTCCAGTTTGACCTTGAGAAACAAGTTTTTGACCATTATATGAGGTTAAAAAAAACTGTAAAAAAGTTGATTTATAATTATCTTTCAATCTTATAATACATACATGTTGATTTACATTACCTTCCTCAAAAGTTTTTGGAACTACACAACTTCTACCTATTGAAGCTCCTGTAATGTTCAATAATATATCATTTGCTTTTACACAACTATTTTTCATATTAGTATGTGTTTTTTTATCAATGTAAGTAACATCATCAAAAATAAGTTTATTATTATTTACATTTTGACTTCTAATAAATGGCACACCTGAATTTTTATAAACTTTTTCTCCACCTTTTGGTGTACTACCACTGCCTATTTTATTGGTTATTGATTTTAACTTTTTCTCTTCCCACTCCCCGCTAAACTCTTTAAATCTAAGCTTTGGTACATTATTCATTTTATCTCTTTTTAAATCTTCTTTAGTCATAATTTCACCACTTACGGAGAGTCCCTGCTTGCACACTCTTCCTTGTTAATATCTTCATA
>JAFGVR010000161.1 GCA_016937915.1 Campylobacterales bacterium
ATTGAAACTTATCTCATAATCATCATTTTCAAGTTCTAAAAGCTCAAAAAGCTCATGCAAATCTTTTGCTTTTGAATTTTGTAAAAATATATTATTATTTGCATCTAAAATCCAAATAGCATTTGGCAAGAACTCAACAACCCTCTCTACTGTATCTTGCAGATGAGAATATGATTGTTTTAACTGTGTAAACTCTTTTTCAACCTTATAAGTTTGCTCTATGAGAAGATTTAGCTCATCAGCACTAATACCATCTGACATTATCTACAAAACCCTAAAATTATTTTATAAAGTGAGTGTGCATCATCACTTCCACAAATCTCCCTTATAGAGTGCATACCATAAGTTGGAAGCCCTACATCTATGGCATCTATCCCAAGTCGTGTAGAAGTTATCGGCCCTATGGTTGAGCCACACCCCATATCTGAACGAGTTACAAAATACTGAATCGGCTCATCCACCTTTGAAGCAGCATCCATAAACTTTGAGATTGTTTTAACATTAGATGCATACCTTTGGTTTGCATTTACTTTTATAACTACCCCTTTGTTTATGTATGGGCTATGCTCTTTATCGTGTTTTGATGGATAGTTTGGATGCAGTGCATGAGCATTATCTGCCGATATAAGGATAGATGTTCGTGTCATATTTACATAATCTTCATAATCACTAAACATCCTCTTTAATACATTTTCCAAAAAGTTTCCAGATGCTCCACTTGTGCTATCGCTTCCCACCTCTTCATGATCACTTGCCACTATCATAAAAGGGGTATCACTGCTAACACTACAGATGCTTATAAGTGCTACATAACAAGAGAGGAGATTATCAAGTCTAGCAGATGCTATAAAATCATCATTTAACCCAACAAAAGATGCACTCTGAGTATCGTAAAAACTAAGCTCAGATGCATATATCTCCTCGACATCATCAACACCATCTCTCTCTAACTCATCTTTTATAAACGATTTTATCTCAAAATCATCACCACACATAACTATAGGTGTAATGTCGGTTTGTTTATTTACAGTTCTCTCACTATTTGCTTTATCATCAAGATGGATAGCTAAAGATGGGATAACTGCTATTGGTTTTTTTATATCTATGAGGGTAGTTTTTATACTACCATCGGTTGAGAGGTAGCTAACCTGCCCAGCCAAAGAGAGGTCTCTATCAAACCAAGGGTTTAACAAAAGTCCACCATAAGGCTCAACCCCAAGTTTTACAACACCATGCTCTTTTATAACTGGATTTGGTTTTAGCTTTAGATTTGGTGAATCTGTATGGGTTCCAACTATCGTAAAATCTCTTCTTTTTGGATATGTAAAAGCTATAATAGATGAGTCATTTCTAGTAACATAGTACTTCCCTCCATGTACAAGTTCCCATCTACCCTCCTCATAAAGTCTCTCAAATCCACAATTCTCAAGCATCATAGCCATATTTTGAGTAGCGTGAAAAGGGGTAGAAGATGCATCTAAAAAACCAAGTAAACCATCGTTAAAATCTATTTTATCCATTAATTAAAACCTTTTTATTTTTATATCCAGATACCTTTTAAAAGGTAACCACAAGATGGACACAATCCACCATCTTTTAAACTGTTTGATACATTTGAACCTATATATCCACTTCTTTGGATAACCTTCTCTTTACAGCTTGGACAATATGTAGATTCATAATCCTCTAAATCAACATTTCCCATATATACATATTTAAGCCCCTCCTCTTTTGCTATATCATAAGCTCTTTTTAGAGTAGAGGTTTTTGTTCTACCAACATCTAACATCTTGTACATAGGATGAAAAGCAGATAGATGCCAAGGGATAGATGTGTCTATAGATGCTAAAAACTTTGCGATAGCTCTTAACTCATCATCAGAATCGTTTTTACCCTCTATGATAAGTGTAGTTATCTCTATCCATATCCCTTTTTTATAAGCATATAAAACTGTTTCTAACACAGGGTCTAACCTAGCTCCACATATATTTTTATAAAAATCGTTTGAAAAAGATTTTATATCTATATTCATCCCATCAAGATATGGAGCTATAACATCTATAGCTTTATGGGTTTCATATCCACTAGTGACATATATATTTTTTAGTCCATTTTCTCTTGCTATTTTTGCAGTATCGTAAGTGTATTCAAAAAATACCACAGGCTCATTGTATGTATAAGCTATAGATTTGCAACCATACTCAAGTGCCAATTCAACTATCTGTTTTGGTGATACTTTGCGACCAGTTACATTATGATTATGCTCTTTTGGGTACTGAGATATCTCATGATTTTGACAAAAAGTACAAGAGAAGTTACAACCAACAGTACCTATAGAAAAAGCTTTTGAGTTTGGTAAAAAATGAAACATAGGCTTTTTCTCTACAGGATCCACATTGAGTGCAGCTGCTAGAGAGTAAACCAAAAGTTTAAGCTCACCATCAACTACACATCTAACTCCACACTTCCCATACTCACCATCTCCAAGCACACAAGATTGTGAACACACTTCACACAAAACCTTACCGTTTGAAAGTTTTTTGCTAAGCCAAGCGTTATTATCTAACTTGACCATTACCATAAATCTTAAACTTATAAGTAGTAAGCCCCTCTATCCCCATAGGGCCACGAGCGTGAAGTTTGTTGGTACTTATGCCAACCTCTGCACCAAAACCAAAAGCTCCACCATCTGTAAACCTTGTAGATGCATTTACATAAAGAGCTGCTGCATCGATAGAGTTTAAAAACTTCTCAGCTGCACTTAGATTTTCAGTGATGATAGCTTCAGAGTGACCTGAAGTGAAACGAACTATATGCTCTATCGCACCATCAACCCCATCAACCACTTTTACATTTAATATGTTTGCCAAATACTCTGTATCAAAATCTTCCTCTGTTGCAACATCAGCTTCTATGATAGAGCGAGTTTTCTCACAACCCTTAAGTTGTGTATGTTTCTCATCAAAAGCATCTTTTAACCTTGGCAATATATCATAAGCGATAGCCTCATCTACTAAAAGTGTCTCCATAGCGTTACATACACCTGGGCGTTGCGTTTTAGCATTTATCGCTATAGCTATAGCATCGCTAACTTTTGCATCTTTGTCTATGTAGGTGTGACACTGCCCTTTATCGTGTTTTACAACACTTACAGTTGCATTTGCACTTACATGTTTTATGAGTGCTTCACCCTCTCTAGGGATGATAAGGTAAACATATTTATCCATCTTTATAAGTTTATTTACACCCTCTCTTGATGCATCTGGTATCAAAGAGATAAGTTCACGAGGTAGATTGTTTTTCTCTAAAACATCTTGAAGCACTTTTGCTATCGCCTCATTTGAGTTTTGAGCCTCTTTTCCACCCTTAAGTACACAAACATTTGAGCTTTTAAAACATAGTGCTGCGGTA
>JAFGVR010000162.1 GCA_016937915.1 Campylobacterales bacterium
AAGTAACAAAATAGAGTTAGAAAATATAGAGATAGATTTGATAACTGAGCTAAGAGAAGCTTCTATGCTTTTAGATTCTTTAGCTGATAAAAAATCTATAAATTACAAAGTAGATTTTGATAAAGAGATAGTTGATTATGTTTATAGTGATCCTACTAGATTAAAACAAGTTATTACAAATCTTATCTCAAATGCTATAAAGTTTACACCTCATAGAAGTGATGTTAGATTTAGTGTAAAAGTTTTAAATACAACTTCAGATACACAAATGATTAGATTTAGTGTAAAAGACAATGGTATAGGGATACCAAAAGATAAGCAAAGCATCATATTTTCACCATATTCACAGGCTCAAGAGTCAACAACTAGGGAATATGGGGGGACTGGACTTGGGCTTAGCATATCAAAAAGTTTTGTAGAGTCATTTGGAGGGGAGCTTTTATTGGACTCAAAAGAGGGTGTAGGGAGCGATTTTTATTTTGATATAACTTTTAAAATAAGCCCTAAAAAAAGGGAGTATCAGCTTGAAGAAAAAAAAGAGCTACTCTCTGTAAAAGATATGATAATAAAAGCAAATTTAAAAGTTTTAGTAGCTGAGGATTATGAGGTAAATAGAACTTTTATAAAACTAGTTTTATCAAAATACAAGATAAAACCAGACTTTGTCGTTGATGGTGTCGAAGCTCTTAAAAAAAGTCAAGAAAATAGTTATGACATAATATTTATGGATGTAAATATGCCTAATATGGGGGGTGTTGAATCTACTCAAAACATAAGACTATTTGATAAAATTACACCTATCATAGCATTAACTGCAAATACACTTGAAGGTGATAGAGAGAGATTTTTAGAAGCTGGTATGAATGATTATCTAAGTAAACCATTGGATAGAAACAAATTTGAAGAGATACTTTTAGAGTATGTAAATTGTGAAGATCATTGTTGTTGCGAAGATGCTGAAGAGATAGATGAAGAGGGTGTTGAGATAGAGAGCATCTTAGAGAAGATAAAACTAAGTTTTGTGAATTTCAATGATCAAATAATTATGAAACTTGTCAATACCTTCGTAAAAAGTACAGATGTTTCACTACAAGAGTTAAAAAAAGCTATAGATAAGAAAGACTTTGAAAATATAAAATCTTATGCACATAAAATAGCAGGTTCTGCAGGAAATCTAAAACTAAATCATATGTATGAAAATGCAAGAATCATAGAGATAGATGCATCTCAAGAGATAAATATAAACTATGAGGAAAACTATCTTAAAATTAAAAGATGTTTTGATAAATTAAAATTTGAATTAGAATCTAAATAACGGTGATTTTATATCACCGTCTGATTCTATCTCTCCCTTTTTTGTAGTGCTTTTTAAAACAATGTTGGCAGATGCTGTATTTTGAATTTTTAGGGAGTGGCACCCCACATATTTTACAACTTCTGACAAATCCCTCTTGAGCCAAAGATTTTTCTATGTATTTATTTAAAATACCCCTTGCACTTCTAGCTTTTTGCTCATCTAAAAAATAATCTTTAAATCGGTAACTAAGCCATAGGTAAAGGGAGATCTCTTTTACCATATCTTCAGCTAGTAAAAGCTCTTGAGATGTTTTTGCATAACTTCCATGAAGCTTTGGCAACTCATAAATAACAGGCATCTTTTTCTCTAAAGCTAAGATATACCCCTCATAGGCTTGAACTATGTATGGTGATTTTAGAGTTAGTGGTGCACAAGCTAGATGATACTTTGTAGTTATATCAAGTTTATAGTTATCAACTATCTTTGCAGCTTCAAGCATATCATCAAGGTTTGCCGCGTAAAATGGTCCATCAAAAACCATATTTCTAGAGAAAAAGTTTAAAACCTCCCAAAGTGAGTTCTCCTCTAAGATGTTTGAGACTAGTTTTATATGCTCTATGTTAGCCATCACTTTAAAAGGGACAGAGATCTCTTTTGCTGGTTTATTGAAGTTTCTTTTTATGGTGTTATATACATTTTTATGTAAAGCTCCAACATATCCAACCTCCTCAAGCCCATACCTTCCAGCTCTTCCAGATATCTGAGCTATCTCAGATGGAGTGAGGTCTCTTTGGGTTATCCCATCAAACTTATCAGATGCAGAAAAAAGGATAGTTTTTATAGGTAGGTTTAGTCCCATCGCTATGGCATCTGTAGCTACTAAAACATTTGTCTCCCCATCACGAAATCTTCTAGCCTCTTCGCGTCTAACTTCAGGTGATAGGTTTCCATAGATAACACTTACTAAAAATCTAGATGCAAACTGCTCTCTTAGTTTTAAAACATCTTTTCTGCTAAATGCAATTATGGCACTACCTTTTTTTATCTCACTAGCATCTGTTGGTATATCTAAAAGTTTTAGTGGGTTTTTCCTCTCAAACTCCACTATCTCAAGCTCTTCACCAAGGTACTCTGCCAAAGCTATGATTGCATTTTTACAGTTTGGTGAGCCTGTCATTATGACTTCACTAGCAGGAGCTCCAATGATAGCATTTGCCCACGCCCATCCACGATCTGCATCATCTATCATCTGCACTTCATCTATGATACAAACATCAACATCCACCGCAAAGTTTAGCATTTCGATAGTTGAGCTTATGTGTGTAGCATCTTCGTTTAAAAGCTGCTCTTCACCTGTTATGAGTGATACATCAAGCCCTTTCTCTTTTAGATTCTCATACCCCTCTAGTGCCAAAAGTCTAAGTGGAGCTAGGTAGTAGCCAGTATCTGCGGCTTCTAGTTTTTGCATAGCTGTATAGGTTTTACCGCTATTTGTTGGCCCTATGTGAAGGGTTAGTTTGCGTCTGAGGTTTCTAGCAAGTGGGAAAAGGTTTTTAAAATCTCTTATAGTTCTAGCTAAAAGTGCCTCTTTTTGTTTTTTTGCTATCTCATCTTGAATCTCATAAAGAAATCTTCTAAAAACTTTTTTCTTTATCTTTGGAGTTATGATCAGATCAGAGCCTAAAAGGTCAAATAAAAGTGGATATATCTTTTTATAAAGCTCATCATCTTTTAGATGCAGTAGCGATGCGTGTTCATTGCACTCGGTTGCCAAAGAGTTCAGCTCTGCTAAAAAGTACTCCTCTTGTTCTTGTTTAGAAGTTTGTAAAACCTCTTCAAAATCAAGTTTCTCACTACACCAAATCTTCTCTAAAAGTTTTTGCAACTCTATATGAAGCTCTAAAATATAGCTAAATTTTTTATCGCTAAATGGGAGTTCTAACTCATTTTCTAATGCTATGAGGTACTCATGTTTTAAAAGTTCACATCTTTTAACCTCTAGTGCATCTGAGATTATCTTTTTTAAGATCTCCTCTTTTATGAGTGGGTATTTTGTTATGTTTGGGGGTGATGAGCGAAGTGATGATACTATCTCATCTGTTGTTAGATATGCGTGAGGGATTTTTAGATGCTTGATAAACTTCTCAACCTCTTTTTGCCTTTTTGCTCTAACTACCTCTTTGTCATCCTCCACTTTTTGGATGATGGTATCTGCATCTTCGTTATCCAAAAACTCATAATCGTAAGGTTTGGTTTTAAGCACTTCTATTTTGTGAAAACTTTGACCATAAAGTACATAGTGTATAAACGCATTAAACTCAAAACTCTCATCATCCTCAAATGAGCCTTTGCAACTCTTCTCAACCCTCTCTTTTTTCTCCTCTTGGCGGATATGTTTTAGTTTTTTTTCTATCTTCTCATGGGTTATCTTTTTTGCTCTGACCTCTGCAAAAGCTGAGTGAAGTTTTATCATCTCCTCTTTTGTTACATCAAAATCATCTAGCAGTAGATCAAGTTTCTCCTCATGATGCAAAGATGGCTCTTTTGGTTTGTCGGATTTGTAGATTGTTTTATTGTGGATAAAGAAGTTTAATATCTCTTTTCTTATGTGGCTATCAGCTTCACTCCAAATCATCCTAGCTAGTTTTACAAGCTCACTTTTAGAGTAATCAACCTCATGGATGCCAAGGTAGTGAAACATCTCACTAAGAGTTTGAGACTCAACCCTCTCAACACCCACATCAAACGGATCATCGTCGAAATATTTTTTAATTTTTTGATTTATTTTTGCATTTTTTTTAGACATAAATGATTATATCTAATCTTTTCTATCGTTTTCCTCTATAACTATAGTTGATGCGATGATGTCGTGAAGTGACTTTTTATCTTTTCTATAAAAAGGGATTAACAATCCTATAAGGGTAGTAGCAGAAAATAAAAATGCGATAAATCTCCATAAAGCTCTTAAAAAAGATATCTTCTCTAATGTAGTATCATCTACTATCTTGATAGTATAAGCTTTTTTACCAGGGGTTTGAGCTAGTTTTGAAACTAAAGTAGCATATATAAGTCCATACATAGTTACACCTATAAGGGGAGCTAATTGTGATGCTTGAAACTCATCTTTACCATCTAAAAAAACATAAGTGATGATATAAAGTATTGGAGCATATATCATAAACATATCTGTTATAAAAGCTTTGATGCGATCTGTATATTTTGCATAGGGGATAGTTTTGGAACTATCTTTTTGAAGTTTTTCTTGAATATTTTTTCTTTTTTTTATATCTCTAAATCTCATAATATCTCTTTTAATAATTTAAGGATTGTACTGCAAAAAATATCCATTTTGAAGTTAATAAAGTGGATTTTACAAGGGGATAACCCCTTGTAAAGTTCAATTAGTGTAAATCTCTCCACACTTGTTTTTTCCATAGAAGTGCAAGGATAGCGAAAATGATGATATAGATCATTACATTTTTACCAACAGCTTCTCTTTCATGGCGTTTAGTATCACCAACATCTTGCATATGCTCGATCACTTTCTCAGCAGTTTCTGCAGTTACACCAACTCTTGGCATTGCAGTACCTTCTAAATGTGATTGAGGATTTTCGATGAAAGTAGATACAAAATGTTCACCACGAGAACGGATGTACATACTTAAATCTGGTGGTAATTTACCCATATAAGCTTTTAAGCTATCTTGATACTCTAACACTTTAATATCGTAAGCTAAAGAATCTTTTTCATGTTTAAAGCTTGGTTTCTCACCAATTTGAGTCCAGTTTTCATAACTCATAGCGTGACATCTACCACAAGCAAGCTCGTAAGCCATTCTTGGAGTAAGTTCTTCTTGAGATACTGCTATAGATTTAAGATAAGCTACCATATCAGCTACTTCTTGATCTATATCTCCACCAGCTCCATAAAAAGCAACCATTGGGTGCATTTTTCCAGATTCTGGAGTGTATTTATGCTCAACTTTTAAAGCGTGAGCAGGATTTTTGATAAGGTCAGCTAAGAATTTCTCATCATAAACTACACCAGCGTTTGATAAGTCTGGTGGGTTTACACCATAACTTGCAGCCGCCATTTGTGGTTCCATTGCAGCTGGCATACCAGCAGCTTCGATTGAGTGACAACCTACACAAGCACCAGCACCCATTACAAGCTCTTGACCACGAGTAGCATCACCTGTTTTTGTTAATTCTGGAAGGTCTTTATATGCAAAACCTTCACTCTCTACATGCTTATGCATTACATGGTGAGCATAAGGCTCAACCAGATAGTAAGTAAGAAGTGAGAAAAATACAACTACTAGTAAAATTATTGGTTCTTTATTTTTCATATTGACTCCCTATGCTCTTTTTTCATTTTTAGTGATAAATGGTAACATTACCCACTGAGCTATAAATAACAGAGCAGAAACAAGACCAATAGTACTAAACGGATCTTCTGGTGGTAATTTACCCATTGCAGTAAGAACAATCATATTTACAAGCATCACCCAAAACCAGATAGCAAACATACCACGGCGATTTGCAGGGATTGTGTTTGGACTTCTGTCTAACCATGGTAAAAGTACAAATATAACTTGAGCAAAAGCAAAAGCAATTAGACCAATATCAACAGAGAATGGACGAAGAATCTCATAAGACCATAAGAAATACCACTCAGGATAGATGTGTGCTGGAGTCTTAAGACCATCAGCAGGGTCAAAGTTTACAGGGTCCATAGCAAAACCGTAGTTCCAGAAAACTAAATAGAAGAAGAATATTAGATAAACACCAACTACCATCATATCTTTTGACATGAAGTCATTAGCAAATCTCATAACTTTTGAACCAGCTTTATCACCAGCTAAATATTTTTTAGCCTCAGCATCAAAATCGATCTCCTCACCATCTTGGTTATTAACATGTGGGATACGAAGTGTTGCAAAGTGAAGTCCTATAAGACCTAAAATAGCTAAAGGTATTAAAAGAACATGTAACATAAAGAAACGAGTTAAGAAAGCTTGAGCAGGAACATAATCCCCACGAATCCACTCAACTAAGAAATCTGCATGTAAAGATCCACCAGCAAAAAGGTTAGTAATAACCATACCAGCCCAGTAACTCATCTGTCCCCATGGAAGCATATAACCAGAGAATGCCTCAGCAGAAAACGCAACAAATAAAAGCATACCAGATACCCATATCATCTCACGACCTTGCTTATAAGAACCATAATAGATACCAGTAAACATGTGGATATAGATAATTAGGAAAACTACAGATGCAGCTACACCATGGATATGTCTCCATAACCAACCAAAATCAACCTCTCTCATGATAGTGTAGTTTACACTATAAAATGCAGTATCAATGTTTGGTTGATAATACATAAGTAAGAATATACCTGAAACTAAAAGTAACATGAATGTGATAACTAGAACCATACCCATCGCCCACAAGAAGTTTATATTTTTAGGAATCCAATATTCGGATGCCATAACTTTTTCAACTTTTTCAATTGCTAAACGCTGGTTCAACCAATCTTTAACACTTGTAGCTTTTGTAAAATGTGCCATTTGTTTCCTTTCTTAAAGTGTTATGCCGTTATCTTTCATCGCTTGATACTCAGGTCCAGCTTCACCCAATATCAACTTATTCCCATCTATTTTAAATGGAGGGATATCAAAACCTCTTGGAGGTGGAACTTTTGTAACATCACCAGACCAGTCAAACTGTCCACCGTGACATGCACATAAAAAGCCCTCTTTTGCAGGGTTATACGCAGGGATACAACCTAGGTGTGTACAAAGACCTATACATACCATATAGTGTGAATCACCAACAACAATGTCACGAGCTTTTTGTTGTTCAGTTTGTTTAGCTATCATCTCAGGAGTTTTTTTCAAAACGAAGATCGGCTTACCTCTCCATTTCTCAGTTATTAAAACATTAGGCTCATAAATACTCATGTCCAATGTAGTAAATCCCGCTGCTTTTACACTTGGAAGCGGATCCCAAGACTTCTTCATAGCATACAGTGAAGCTATTGCACCAACGCCAGCTACTGCACCAAATGCCTTACCCATAAAACCTCTACGGCTACTATTTTTCATAATCGCTCACTTTTGTGTGAATTTTAAGCCCTTATTATATACCAAATAACTTTCAATTAATTATAAATTTAAGCTC
>JAFGVR010000163.1 GCA_016937915.1 Campylobacterales bacterium
ATTATAACTGTACATGAGTTAGAACATATAAATAACCCTCAAGATGCTTTATCTTGTAATATTTGTATAGTTGATGACAATGTAGCGATAGCTGATTTAACTGGTGGCACTTCAGAGCATCATAATCTTTTTTATAAGGTTATGATGCTTGAGAATCAACTCCTCTTAAAACATATCCAAAAATTTTCAAACCACTCCAACGCACCGCCACACCTATCCTAAAACATAAAATAAAAACTTTAAAAATTAATTATTAGGATAAAAATGAGATATATATTAGTAGCTATGATAATGGCGATTTTTTTACAAGGTGATGAGGTTAAATCATCAGTTACAACAAGTTATGAAATTTTAGATTTTAAAAACTCTATCCAAAAAAATGAGGGAAATAGATACTCTTTTGGAGCAGATATAATTGTAGATGCTTCGCAGTATCAGTTAAGTTATGAAAAAACTATCACAGATACTAAAAAACCACCCCTAACAAAAGACTTGCAAGTCTCAAAACTTTTTGCAAAATACAGCTATAAACTAGATAACGGTGTGAAGGTAAACTTCAATCATCTAAATGTTTTGAGTGACAACATAGCGATAACTAACCATGCTAAGTCTTATGGCATCGGGCTTGGTTATGGTTTTGGTAAAAACTATTATGTGAATTTTACACAATACTACAGCGATTTTAGAGTGTTTGATGTTTATCAAAGTGACTTAAAATTTGATTATAAATTTGCTTTAGATGATGCAAAGATAAAACTAACTACCATAGTAAAATATCTTGATTTAAAAGATAAAAACAGTAATAGTTTTAGTAAAAATGCAGATGATGATTATGTGACATTAGGTTTAAAACTCCATACCCACTACAAAGATTACCATTTTGGAGCTGGTGCTTTTTTTGGTAAAAGGGTTTTTGCAGTTATGAATGATGGTTTTAAGCTCCAACACCACGCTATGGAGTTTGATAAGACCTATATGGTAGGAGTTGGTAAAAACATAGATGATTTTATGTTGATGCTAAAATATGTTTATCAAGAAGCTACAGAGTTACCATATAAAAATGATGGTGTAGAGGTAAGTAATGTGGTGGCATCTTTGACATATAAGTTTTGAAAGAAGCAAGATGTTTTAAATTGTATTGATAACTATTATAGTAAAAGGTATAATAGTCTAAACTATAATAGGAATCAAAAGTGAAAAATCCATTTTATTTTGGCAATGAAGTACATGACAAAGAGTTTTGCAATCGTATAGATGAGCTAAGAGAACTTAAAAATGATGTAGGTAATGGTATAAATGTTTTACTTTATGCACCAAGAAGATTTGGTAAAACATCACTTTTAAAAAAGCTTCAAAATGAGTTAAAAAGTAGTATAGATACAAAAGTTATATTTTTTGACTGGATGAGTGTCTCTAGTATAGATGAATTCTTAGATAAATATTTTCACGCAATCGCTTCAAATTTGGAATCAACTAGTGATAAGGTGATGAACCTGTTCAAAGATATGCTACAGATAAGGCCAAGCATCACTATGAAGATATCAAATTCAAGTGATATAAATTATGGATTATCATTTACAAAAAAAGAGCTTGATTCTAGTTTTGAAGATATTATAAATTTACCTTTCCAATATGCAAAAAAATCTGGTAAAAAAATAGTGGTGATTTTTGATGAGTTTCAAGAAGCAGAACAGTTTGGAATAGAAAAAAAGTTAAGGACTCTTATACAAACACACTCAAAAGATGTGTCATATATATTTAGTGGAAGTAAAAAATCTATTTTAAATGCGATGTTTAGTGACAAAAACAGAGCATTTTATAAATCAGTAAAACGATTGGTGATAAAAGAGATTACATTAGATGACTGGGTAGTATTTGCAAAAGATAAGTTTGAACAAACTGCTAAAAGTATAGAAAAAGAGCATATCAAAACTATTTTTGAGATCACTAATGGATTTCCATACTATACGCAGCAGCTTTTATACCATGTATGGCAAGAGTGTGAGCAAAGTGTTGATGAATTGATGATAGAAGAGTCACTGCATCTTATGCTTGAAAGGGAGTATGATCTTTATGCATATATATACAGTTCACTAACTCCAAATCAAAAAACAACACTAAAATATATAGCCCTTTTTGATGGAAAAAATCTTTATTCAAATGATAATCTTAGTGAAGTAAACTTAAGTGCATCTACACTAAAAAGTACCTTAGAGTCACTTATGAAAAAAGATATATGTGACAGAATAGATGATAGATACTATCTAGTTGATCCTTTTATGAGATACTGGCTTACTGAATCAAATGGTTGAGGTAAGGTTCTAGCCATTTAAAACTCTAACATCTCCCTTTTTCTATCTCTATAGATTGCAAACTTGGTGTAACCTACCTCTTTTGCAAACTCTACAACCTCTTTTGCATATAAACCAACTTGTTTTGGGGTGTGTGCATCTGAGCCAAATGTTATGGGTATATCAAGCTTAAAAGCCTCTTTTAAGAGCTCTTTAGATGGGTATGCCTCAGCTATGGGTTTTCTGTACCCTGCCATATTTATCTCTATGGACATATCAGCATCTTTTATAGCTTGTAGTGCTTTTTTTGCCATCTCTGTTATGTTTTTGTTTGGCATAAATTTAAAAACTTTTATAAGGTCTAGATGCCCCACTATGTCAAAGAGTTTGCTCTTAGCCATCTCCTCTATGGCATCAAAATACTTTTGCCAAATCTCATCTATATCTTCACTCTCGTATCTACCTATAAACTCAGGATTATCAAACCCCCACCCATCTATAAAATGGACACTCCCTATAAGGTAATCAACATCAGCCTTTAAAACTCTATCATCCATATAACCTTTTAAAAAGTCAACCTCATAGCCAAGCAATATGTCTATTTGACCTTTAAATCTATCTCTTGCATCTTTGACATCTTTTTCATACAGATCCATCTGCTCAAAACTCATACGATACTTTGGATCAAACTCCATTGGTGCATGGTCTGAAAATCCAAAGTGCTTACATCCATTCGATATTGCTTGTTTTATGTACTCATCTATCTCACCCTCAGCATGATTACAAAATGGTGTGTGGTTGTGTAAATCGACTAACATCTTTTTCTCTATTTATATTAATTTTATGCTATTATAATGCCAATTGATTAACTTTGCCAATATTTAAACGGAGATTTTTATGACCCAAGAGGAACTAGATGCATTGATGAATGCAGATGTTGATGGACTTGATGAGGAGATAGCTGGAGAGAGTGAACCAGAAGCTCCAAAAGAATTGTCTGAAGCTGATGAAGAAAAGCATGTTGGCCCTTTTATACAAAAAAAGGTGCAAGGTGGTGAGCTACCTTTTCCAGCGACTCATGAGAATAAGATGGTTCATCAGCTTGATGATGTTACTCGTGAGAGTGAAGAGAAAGCTGGTGAGATATTTGATATTGTTGAAAATGTTTCAAATGAACTTATGGAAAAAGAGGGAAATATCCAAAATGTGATGGATACTTTAAACTCAAATGTTGAACTTTTTCAAAAACTTAACGAAAAATTTCCAGAGGTTGAAGCTTTTAAAACTGCATTAGAGAGAAATGAAGAAGCGACTGAAGAGTTAAATGCAGTTTTAGAGATGTGTAAGATGAGTGGTGATGATCTGATGAATGTTATGGATATTATGCAGTTTCAAGATATTCACCGTCAAAAGATTGAGAGAGTTATCAACGCTATGCGTGCATTGTCAAGATATATGTCAACTCTATTTGAGGGTCAGATAGCCGATGAGAAAAGAGTTTCTTCAGCACAGCATCTTCATGGTGATGAACATAACGATTTGGCAAGTGAAGATGATCTTGAAGCACTTTTAGCTCAGTTTGGAAAAAAATAAAATATGAGTCAAACTAAAAAAGTAGAACTGTTATCACCTGCGGGGACTTTAGAGAAGTTAAAAATTGCTTTTGATTTTGGAGCAGATGCTGTTTATGGTGGGGTTAGTCACTTCTCACTTCGCATAAGAAGCGGTAAAGAGTTTAGCATGGAGGAGTTTGCAGAGGGTATCAGATACGCTCACGATAGGGGCAAAAAGGTTTATGCTACTATAAACGGTTTTCCATTTAACTCCCAAATCTCCCTTTTAAAAAAACATATCTTAGCTATGGCAGAGTTAAAACCAGATGCATTTATAGTTGCAACTCCAGGTGTGTTAAAGCTTTGTAAAGAGTTAGCACCAGATATGCCACTGCACCTCTCAACTCAAGCAAATGTTTTAAATGTATTAGATGCAAAAGTTTATTACGATATGGGTGCTACACGCATCATCACAGCTCGTGAGATATCGCTAAAAGATCTTATAGAGATAAAAAAAGAGTTGCCAGAGTTAGAGCTTGAGGTTTTTGCTCATGGTTCTATGTGTTTTGCATATAGTGGAAGATGCCTTATATCGACTTTGCAAAGTGGTCGTGTTCCAAATCGTGGAAGTTGTGCAAATGATTGTCGTTTCCCTTATGAGATATATGCTGCAAATCCTGAAACTGGAACTCTTTTTAAACTAGAAGAGGAAGAGGGTGTAGGTACTTATATCATGAATGCTAAAGATCTAAATCTTGCATCGCATATGAAAGAGATTTTAGATAGTGGTGTGGTTGATTCACTCAAAATAGAGGGTCGCACTAAAACTTCATACTACGCGGCAGTTACTGCAAAAGCTTATAGAATGGCTATAGATGATTATTATGCAGATACACTTGATAGTGAGAAATATCAGTATGAGTTAGAATCCCTCCAAAATCGTGGATATACAGATGCTTACCTTATCTCAAGACCTTTTGAAAAGCATGATACACAAAGCCTTGATTTTACTATCCAGCTAGGAACGCATCAGGTGAGTGGTCAGGTAAATGAAGATGGTACTCACTTTTTATGTAAATATAAAACATTACCAAATGATGAGCTTGAAATTGTATCGCCACTTGGAAGTGATATAGCGATAGTAGATAATGAGATAGGCTCAACTTATGAGAGAGATGGTAGAGTTTATCTAAAACTAAAACAGCTAAAAGCTCAAAATGGAAAAATCTGGGATGAGGTTCACAGTGGAAATGTAAATCCAATAGAGCTTCCAACAAAATTACCACCATACACTTTTTTGAGAGTACCAGCACATTTAGATATGGGTACTTATCCAAAAAATTAATTTTTAGTTGATATAATTTCGAAATTTAAAAAAGTAAAAGGGTAATTAATGAAATTTGTTTCAATAGTTATGGGTTCAAAAAGTGACTACGAAGTTATGAAGTCTTGTTCAGATACGCTAGATGCGTTTGGTGTTAGTTATGAGATGATAGTATCTTCTGCTCACCGCTCACCAGAGAGAACTGCTGATTATATCAAAAAAGCTGAAGCTAAAGGTGCTCAAGTTTTCATAGCTGCTGCTGGTATGGCTGCACACTTAGCAGGAGTTTTAAGCTCAAAAACTGTTAAACCAATTATCGGTGTTCCTATGTCTGCATCTGCACTAAGTGGTATAGATGCACTACTATCAACTGTTCAGATGCCAGCTGGTATGCCAGTTGCAACAGTAGCTATAGGTAAAGCTGGAGCTATAAACTCAGCGTACCTTGCTATGCAGATGTTAGCTTTAGAAAACGAAGAGTTAGCGGTAAAACTAAAAGAGGATAGAATCGCTAAAGCTAAAAAAGTTGAGATGGATTCTATGGAGATAGAGACTATCATCAAATAACCACTTAGGTACACTTTTTGCTAATGCTATTTTAGTATTAGCAAAAAGGAATTTATATGAAGTGGATGAATGATGCAGAGTATAGCCAACTTACAGGTTTAGACGCAAAAGCCATAGAGGATCTGATAAGTCGTGGTAAACTCTCTACGAAGATTGAAAATGGTGTAAGACTCATTGATCCATCAAAAGGTAGTAGTGAGATTGCACCAGTTCAGCTTAGAGAACTCTCCCTTCGAAATACAAAAGAGCTTGTAGTTCAACCAGAGTTTATAGAAAAAACTATAGGCACCATCATAAACCTCCACGAAAAAGTACTTGATTCAAAAGATGAAACTATAGAGTCGATAAAAAACGAAAATAACTTTCTAAAAGAAGCCCTCTCATCTCTACAAGAGCTTTATGATGAAGATAGAAAAACTATCCACACACTTCAAGAACAACTAAAACTTTCACAACAAGATGTGGAGTTTATGAGGAGAAAATACAAAATGATGTGGAACAAAACTATAGAAGAACATACAAAATAGATGAATATCCAGCCACAATGTGTAGAGTGTATAATCAACCAAAGTAAAAAAGTGGCATCTGCTATAGGTGCAGATGATGCATTGTCAAACAAACTCACTTCAACTGCTATGCAGATGAGTAAGAAGTTTTGTTTTAGCTCAAATCCCCCTGAAGTAGCAACTGATGTATATAAAGAGATGGCACGCATCGCTTGCAAGTATGATTTGTATGATGAGGTAAAAGAGGCATCTACTAAAAAAGCAAAATCGTTTATCCCTATATTAAAAGATGAACTTGCAAAATCTGATAACAAACTATTAACTGCTACCAAGATAGCAGTAGCTGGAAATGTGATAGACCTAGCTGCTGAGGTTGAGTTTGATTTGCATGAGGAGCTTGAAAAGATATTTCATACAGATTTTGCCTATGATGACTTTGAGATGATGCAACAAAAACTCTCAAACGCTAAAGATGTAGTAATCCTTGGTGATAATGTAGGGGAGCATATATTTGATTATATGTTTATAGAGGTTTTAAAAGAGTTATATCCAAATGTAAATTATTCATATTTTGTCAGAGGCAACCCAATTATAAATGATGTAACTATAAAAGAGGCAAAAGAGGCAGGATTTGATAAACTTTGTAACCTTGTAGATAGTGGTGTAAATACTCCTGGCTTTACATATAACAGAGCAAACAAAGATGCAAAAGGGTTTTTTGATAAAGCTGATATAGTGATAGCAAAAGGGATGGGAAACTACGAGTGCCTAAGCCCATCACACAAAAAAGATATATGTTTTTTACTAAAAGTTAAGTGTCAGGTGGTAGCATCTTCACTTAAACTAGAAGTTGGTGATATCGTTTGTAAAATGGCTTGAAAAAAATCAAGATAAACTATCTTTAATCAAGGCTAAATATAATCTTAAATAGCTTTTAACACAACAACAGATACAATTGCGAAAAATAAATTTTATAAAATAGGTAAGAGAATGATAACTTTTAGTGAAATGCTTTTAAAACTTCAAGAATTTTGGATGAAGGAGGGGTGTAATATAGTTCAGCCTTATGACATCCCTGCTGGAGCTGGTACTTTTCACCCTGCTACTTTTTTACGCTCACTAGATTCAACTCCATGGGCTACAGCTTATGTAGCACCATCTCGCCGCCCAACTGATGGTAGATATGGTGAGAATCCAAACAGACTTGGAAGTTACTATCAGTTTCAAGTGCTTATAAAACCATCTCCAGAAAATATCCAAGAGCTTTATCTAAAATCTTTGGAGTTTTTAGGGCTTGATGTTTCAAAACACGATATCCGTTTTGTGGAAGATAATTGGGAATCACCAACTCTAGGAGCATGGGGACTTGGTTGGGAAGTTTGGTTAAATGGTATGGAAGTTACACAGTTTACTTACTTTCAACAAGTTGGTGGGGTTGAGTGTGACCCTGTTGCTGTTGAGATAACTTATGGAACTGAACGCCTTGCGATGTATCTGCAAGGGGTGGATACTGTTTTTGATATAGTTTGGAATGAAAATGCTCATGGTAAAACTCTTTATAGAGATGTTCATAAAGAGGGTGAGATAGAGTTTAGTAAGTACAACTTTGAAGTTGCAGATACTGCTATGTTATTTAATGATTTTAACGCAAAAAGTGAAGAGTGTTTAAAAACACTTGAAGCTGGACTTCCACTACCTGCGTATGATCTATGTATGGCTACTGCAAATACTTTTAATGTGTTAGATGCTAGAAAAGCTATCTCACAAACTGAGCGTCAAAACTACATCTTGAAAATTCGCGAACTCTCAAAAGGGTGTGCCCAGCTTTATAAAGATCAAGAGCAAGAGAGAAATGAAAGGGTGAGGGGTTAACACCCTTGCTGACCCTTTTTGTTTGCTAAAGCTATATCACCAAAATAGCTTTTGAGTGTCCTTCCGCTATCAAACCAGTTTACTAAGCCACCTTTTAAACATTTTACATTTGTAAATCCCATCTTTTTTAGTTGCTCACCAGCTAACAACCCTCTAGGACCTTTAAAGCAGTAGGTTACTATCTCTACATCATGACCATATTGTTCAAATATCTTTTTAATAGCCACAAACTCCAATTTTCCTCTTGGGATAGTTAGATGCATCTCTTTTCTAAGATAACCACTAGCAAACTCTTCTGGTTCTCGAACATCTAAAAGTAAGATATTTAGATCTATTAGATCAAGCTCATCAGGCTCTACATACTCAACAACCTTTTCAGCTTCAGTTATCAGCTTTTTAAACTGCTCACTAAGGTAAACTTCCGCCCTTCGCTGTGCCAACTCCTCTAGGTCTAGGTGTGCATTGTCTTTTATATTTTCACTCATATCATCTCTTTAATTTAAATCTTTTCTAAAAAGATAGTATCGTATTTGGATTAAACAAAACTTTTATATAAGATTTTTTCGTTATAATCATCACTTTTTTTAAGGAGAATAAGGATAAATGAGACGAAAATCTATTATAAAATCTTATATGATGATACTGATTTTTATATTTGGCACTGCATTAAATGCACAATAGAGTGAGGTGAAAAAAGAGCCTTATTTTAAAACATTTCATGTTCAAGATATACACTATAGTGTATATAACGACAATGCTTTTTTAGAGACTTTGTCCTATGAACAGATAAACGGTAAAAAGTATCTAAGTGCAGTTGGTAATAACATATCAAGTAGAAATTCGTTTTACGATAAAGTTTACTATATGGGTGTGGTTGTACTCGATTCTATTTTAAGAGTTGGTGTACTTTTGGTGCCTATGACCATCTTTTTATTTTTACTTCCACCTGTTATATATGGTATGAAGTCTAGCCAGAAAAAAACATATAAAGATTACCTTGTATATGTGGGACTTTTTATTGCCCTTGCCCTAACTCTAAAAGTTGGTTACCACTATGCTACAAGTGTGTATGCATCTATTGGGACATTTTTTCAAGCTGTTTTTATGGCTTATTTTATGATTATCATCTCTGTTGCAGCTTCACCTATACTTCTCATAATTATGATGAGTATGGTTTCATTTAACCAAAAGGGGTTTGAACTATATGCTGATGGAACTATGTTTGAACTACTCATTGAGCTAGTAAAGATACACCTTTTAAATATCGGAATAGATATAGATGTAGATAAAGAGATGATAATACTCGGATTTAAACTTATCCTTTTAGTGCTTATCCTAAAAAATGTAAGACTGGCTATAAATGCTATATTTATAACAGCTTCATCAAAGGTGCAAAACTCCTTTTATGTTGTAAGTGTTTTGGCACTTTTCCTCTCACTTTACTACTTCAACCAAGAGCTTATGAACAGATTTGCATCTTTTGCACTTGAACTTACAAAAACGATTTAAGGGGATAAAATGAACGACAAATTTCCAACATATTATTATGAAGATCTAAAACTATTGCAGAGGATGAGAAGTAAAATGATCATCTTCTTATATCTTGTTTACATAGTTTTTATCGAGTATGTGTTTATAAACAAAGTTGATTTTGATATCATCCTTATATCTACAGTGCTTACATTTCTTTTTGCATTTTCACTCTCATCGATGCTAAAAAGTACAAAACAAGAGGCTGTGTTTTTTAAAGAGCTAAAAGAGGTATATAAAACTTATGCCAAAAAATATAAAAACGAACATGTAAAAGATATTCACAACACTTATGAAAATCAACTTACACTTTTTCAAAAATCTTTTGTTGCATTTTTTACATTTTTAGCTGCCCTTGGTGGTACATACTTTTCAATAGTATTAGCACATGACTATATGACATTTAATGTTTTCGTACCTGTTTTTGCACTGATATTTATCAATGTAACATTTTATGGCTTTTTTGCAGAGATAGTTAAAGAGATAAATGAAAAAGAGTACAGAGGGGATAGCAGTTTTGGGGAAAAGATATTTTTAAATCTTTTGATTCGCCCAACTTTTAAACTCATAGAACTCATAAATCAAGGACTTGCCATCATAATCGCTCTTGTAATCGTCTTTGCAATTGTGAAACTTATAATGGGTGTAGCAACTTTCAATACTGAGATACTTTTAGAACTGCTTGTAGATACTGGTGTAGTACTTTTAAACGCTGTGGTCGTATCTGTAGGTGCTGCTATCGCTGCAGGTATAACATATATGGGATTTGGAGTTCTAGGGTTTTCCATAGAGATATTTAGCAAAAAAGATATACTTTTTTTAGAAAAAGGGCTATATAGTGAGATAAGAAAGCTAAAAGATAAACACAATATAGATAGTGAATATATAAATGCCCAATCAGAAGTAAGGACAAAGATAAAAAGTATCATGGTATATGCAGTGCCGTTTGTGATAATTTTTCTAGTGGGTATGTTTGTACTTGATGGTTTTAACATAATCTCATTTGTCCAGCCAATTGGGACAGAAAATGTAGATATATTTTCAGCTATGCCATCATGGGATATGGTCAAAAACGCAGATGGCTTTTTTGCAAGTATATTTGCACTTATAGGGTTTGCCATACTTGCTGTTATAGGGATAATAGCTATACCGTTTTTAGCCATAGCATGGGTAATAGTATTTATCTTTAAAATGATAATGGTAGTTGTAAATGCGATAACAGGGGTTATACTTGTTCTATCTTTCGTATCACCCGTTCTTTTTGCAGCATACACAAGACTTCAAAACGATAAATCTCTCTCAAACTTTACATCTATATACTTTTATATGGCGTTTATAATGATCATATTTTTTATGTCACTGATGTAAAAAAAGATATACGAAGATTTTATATCTTTGTATATTATTCACGATTCATACACATTTAAAACCTATAATCTCAGCATACTTTTTTTGGAAATAATATGAAAAATAAATATATAGTGCATCTGCCACACTGCGGAGTAGAGATACCGCAAAAGTACAGAGATGATTACTATCTAAGTGATGCAGAGCTTGAAGAAAATATATATCAGTACGCTGATTATAAAACCGAAGAACTATACGGTGGACTAACAAAAAAGTTTGAGAGTGTTATAAACCCATATTCGCGTTTATTTATGGACCCTGAGAGGTTTTTTGATGATGAGCTGGAGTCTATGCAGGTAAAACATGGACTTGGATGGTTTTATGAAAATACCATCTTAGAGAAAAAACCTCTAAGAAGTACTAAAAACAAAGATGAGATAGCATATTATTATCATGCCCACCACGAAAAACTAACAAAACTAGTGGATGAAAAACTCGATATATTTGATGAGTGCATCATTTTTGACTGCCACTCTTTTTCAAATGAACGCTACTGGTTTCACGACAAAGATATCTCACTGCCCGATATCTGCATAGGGTTTGATGAATATCATAAAGATGAGAAGATAGTTGAACTGCTTTTAGAGAGTTTTAAAGATTATGATGTAGCTATAAACTCGCCGTATGCTGGAAGTCTTGTACCCACAAAACACTATATGAAAGATGCAAGAGTAAAATCGGTTATGATAGAGGTAAATAAAAAACTCTACCTTGAAGATGATAATAAAACATTGAACAAAGAGTTTGTGAAATTAAGAGAATCTTTAGGAGATTTTTTTGCAGATAAATTTTAAAAGAAATAGATGAAAAAATTGATACTTATAACTTTAATCTATGGCACTCTATATGCAGATAGCTGTAATGATCTGATGCGAGATAATTACGAACTTTTAAAAGAGAACAAAGAGTTAAAAGAGGAACTTGCGTACTACAAACAACAATATCCAAAAGACAAGTATATCAAAGATGGTCAGAAGATGGTTGAAAATGCAAAAGAGAAAAGTTACTGGTTCATAGGAAAATCTAAAGAGAAAATCGTAGAGACTTATGAAACTGGCAAAAATATATATGAGGCTCATAAAGAGAAACAGTGAGATTCAATAAAACTATAAACTACGAGATATATTAGTATATTATATTAAACCTAATCATATATTTATAGTATAATATAAAAAACTAAAAGGTTGTATCTTGATTAAACTTCTTGAAAATGCAAAAAGGCTTTATGCATTAAAAACGAATCAGAAGCTACCAATATA
>JAFGVR010000019.1 GCA_016937915.1 Campylobacterales bacterium
GATACCCACTACAAAATCAACCCCTAAATCACTTCAACACGAATATGTAAAGGAGCTTTAGAAGATGAGTTATGAGCAAACAAAAGAGCAGTTTGTAAAACTTTTTGAGCATCAGATGGGTGATGATGCTATGCGTGAGTTTTTACTCTCTATGCGTTTAGATGCATCTACTAGTGTAGAGTCAATCGCAGCAGCAGCTGAAGTTATGCGTTCATACGCCATCCCTCTTCCTATAACAGATGCTCTAAGAGAAGATGCTATCGACATAGTAGGAACTGGTGGCGATAAGATAGGGAGTTTTAACATCTCTTCAACTGTAGCCATTTTGGCATCTGCTTGTGGATGCAAAGTAGCTAAACACGGAAGTCGCTCTATCACTTCAAAATCTGGAAGTGCAGATATGTTTGAGAGTTTGGGTGTTAGGCTTGATTTGAGTATAGAGGGGTCTGCAAAACTTCTAGAGGAGAGTGGATTTTGTTTTATGTTTGCGGCAAATCACCACCCTGCCATGAAATTTATTGTCCCTGTTAGAAAAACTATTTCAGATAAAACCATCTTTAACATCTTAGGTCCACTTACAAATCCAGCTGGTGTTAAAAAATCTTTGCTTGGTGTTTTTGATAAAGTTTTTGTTTCTAAAATGGCGGAAGCTCTAAAGATAAACGGTTCAAAATCTGCTTTAGTGGTTAGTTCAAACGAGGGGATGGATGAGATAAGCATCTCTGATGTAACTTATGCATCTAGACTTTATGATGGTAAGGTTGAGGAGTTCATCATAGACCCACAAATCTATGGGATAAAAAAAGTATCACTAGATGCCATAATGGGTGGAGATGCTAAACAAAACGCAAAAATCTTAAACGATATATTTTCAAACAACGCTACAGATGCCCAAAGAGATATAGTGGTTTTAAATACAGCAGCTGCACTGATGGTGGATGGAAAAGCTAGAGATATGCAAGATGGCATCGAGATAGCAAAAGATGCACTTTTTAGTTTAAAAGCCAAAGAAAAATTAGAGCAAATAATTGAGATTTCAAATAGATTATGATGAAAAGTTTGTATATTCTAAGAATTGATGAACTCTCTGTGTTGGTTAAAGATATAGTAGAAAACTTTAAAAATGGTGTAATTATCCTAAGAGGTGATTTAGCAGCTGGTAAGACAACTCTTGTAAAAAACATTGTAAAAGAGTTGGGCGTAGATGATGAAGTGACCTCACCAACATTTTCACTTCAGCAGTGCTATGGGGGTAATATTTTTCACTATGATATTTATAACCACGGCCTTGAGCATTTTATCTCTTTAGGGATGCTAGAAGAGCTTGAGCGAGATGGACTTCACTTTGTGGAGTGGGGTGATGAGGAGTTACAAAAAATTCTTACATCTGCTGGTTTTGATGTGATGGTTATAGAGATAGAAAAAATTGAAGATGATAAAAGAGGGTATAAGATATGCACACTTTAAAAGCAACTGCACTTCAAAAAAAGATAAAAGATTTAGAGATTGTAAAAAATGTGAGTCTTGAGGTTAAAAGTGGTGAAGTTGTAGGCTTACTTGGACCAAATGGAGCTGGGAAAACAACCACTTTTTATATGATATGTGGACTCGTTGATGCTAGTGGCGGTGAGGTTATATTTGATGGTGAGAACCTTTTGGGGATGCCACTTCACCAAAGAGCTTTAAAAGGGATAGGGTATCTTCCACAAGAAGCATCTATATTTAAAGATTTAAGCGTTGAAGAAAATCTAATGGTAGCTGCGGAAGTTGTGATAAAAGATGAAAAAGCAAGAGAGGAGAGGATTTTAGAACTTCTTGATATGTTTAACATTGAGCCTATTCGCTACCGCAAGGGGATAAGTCTCAGTGGTGGTGAGAGGCGTCGTGTTGAGATAGCAAGAGCTCTTGTGAACAAACCAAAATTTCTACTCCTTGATGAACCTTTTGCTGGGGTTGACCCAATTGCGGTTATGGATATACAAAAAGTTATCCATCAGCTTGTGAGTTATGATATAGGTGTACTTATAACAGACCATAATGTCCGTGAGACTTTAGATGTGTGTGATAGAGCTTATGTTATAAAATCTGGTGAGCTTTTAGCATCTGGAACTAGCAAAGAGATAGGTAAAAACGAAGATGTTCGAAAACACTATCTTGGTGAAAACTTTAAACTATAAAAGCATCTAGATATGGCAGTTTTAAGACAATCTCAAAGTGTAGAAAATAAACATAAACTCTCAAATACACTAAGAAATTGGCTGCCTATACTTCACTCAAGTTTGAGTGATTTAAACGAAGCGATGCTCCCTTTTGTAGAGGCAAATCCAGTAGTAGAGATAGCATCTGGATATGAAGAGGATTTTGAGAAAAAGATACCTAAAAAAATAATATCGCGACCTATTACAAACTCTAGAACTGAACATATAGAAGCACTTACTATCCAAAAGAGAACCCTTTTTGAAGTTTTAGATGAGCAGATAGAAAAACCACTTTTCCCAACAAAATCATCTCAAGATATAGCTAGATTTGTTGTAGAAAACCTTGATGAAAATGGCTACTATGAGGGTAGTAGCGATGAGTATTGTAAAATACACAACATAGAGATAGATGAGTTTGAGAAGGTTAGAAAAAGGTTTGCTTATGTTGAACCTGTTGGGATTGGGGCAAAAGATTTAAGAGAGTCTTTTTTATTTCAACTTGATTCATCAGATATAAAAGATGATGCTTACTCTTTGGCATCAGAGATTATAAATAACCTAGATGAGATATTTAATTACTCAAAAGAGAAATATTTTTCAGAAGCTATGAGAGTTATATCAACCTTTAAAAATCCCCCAGCGATCGATTATCTTGAAGATTCTACTCAGATAGTACCTGATTTGATGATATATTTTAATGATGATAACAACATAGAGGTAAAACTAAACGATGCATACTATCCAACTATAAATATAGATACATCTTACTCTGTGGAGCATGAGTTTGTAGCTCAAAAGATAAAAGAGGCAAAAAGTCTAGTAGATGCTCTAGAGATGCGAAAAGCTACTCTGTATAAAGTGGGGCTTATGATAGTTGAGTATCAGTATGAGTTTTTTACAGGTGGGCAGATAATGCCACTCACACTTAAAACATTAGCTGATGAATTTGGTCATAACCCATCTACCATATCTCGTGCCATAGCAAACAAATATATCGCTTGTGAGAGGGGCATCTTTGCCATGAAAGATTTTTTTACAGCTGCAATTGATGATGATGTTTCAAATGCAGCTATAAAAGATTTTGTAGTATCTTTGATAAAACAAGAGGATAAGAAAAAGCCCTTGAGCGATATGAAACTTTTAGATATGGTTCAAAAAGAGTTTAAAGTCACAATGGTTAGAAGAACAATCGCTAAATACAGAAAACAGTTAAATATAGCAGGTTCTAGTGAGAGAAAAAAACTTTACAAACTTGAGGTTTAGATGTTAGAGATAAAAAAAATGTTAGATGCAGAGGTTGAAAAAAGAAACACTACAAATGAAGTTTCAGTTGATAATTTAGATCCTA
>JAFGVR010000164.1 GCA_016937915.1 Campylobacterales bacterium
AATAGGTACGGATCTACAGAATAGATAAAAGAACCTAAAAAACTAAATATAAATATAGATATGAAAATAGTTAAACTATATTTTGGAAATTTTTTCAAAGTTTATGATTTTATTCCAAGAAGTGTATTCATCATCTGATCAATAGTAGTTATAACTTTTGCTGCAGCACCATAAGATGTTTGATATTTTATGAGGTTTGTCATCTCTTCATCTATACTTACTTTTGAAGTAGCTAAATACTCCATCTCGACAGCATTAAATTGAGCATTTATAGTCTCATTTCTAATGATTGCAGCATTTGTTGTTGAACCAATATTAGTTGCAACATTGTCAAACATACCATAGATAGTTGATTTTTTTTCTATGTCACCTATTTTAAAAGTATATTCTTCAAATTGTTGTTGTACCATGTCTAGTGCTATAGAGTTATCACCATCAACAGATGATTTACCTGCAGTTATAGTTGATGGATTATCTAAAATAGCTAAATTTACACGGATATCTTTAGCATTGTTTCCATCAAAAAATCTATTAAAGCCAAATGCACCCGCAAAATTTGTTCCAGAATCAAAAGAATCTGTAGTTAAATTATCTTCTATAGCAAATGTATAACCTTGAGATAATTTTTGTGGATCCATATAAAAAGTAGCACTACTTCCATTTTCTTGAAAATCAAAATTTACATAATCATCAACATCATTATTGGCATTGTTATCACTGTTATCATCATTTTGAGCTTCAAGTTGTTCTTTTATAGAGTTTCCATTAGTTGAGCTACTCATAGTAGTAGCTGCATTTATATCTATCTCTCTAGTTGCAACTTTATTTCCATCTATGTCATAGATGACTATATTAAATGAACCTTCTTTTACATTATAGTTAGAGTTGATAAGTGGAGTATCACCATCTATATTGATTGTATTTGATTGCATTTTTGTTCTAGATGAAGATGCATATATATTATTTGTAGCTTCTATAAGTCCATTTGCAAAAGCATCTAGTTCTGCTACCACATTTTGAATTACACCATCTTTTGGCACACCACTTGTAGTGTCTATAGAATGCCCCCTAAGCTCAAGCATGGCACCAATTCTACCATCTGTTATCTCTTCACTCATAGGAATCAAACTACCATCTTGTCTCTCATAAGATAGTTCATAAAAACCATTTGGATTGTCATCTTTTTTTAGATGGATAGGATGATATGTTCCACCATCAACTATATTAAATCCATTTACTTGGATAGTATAACTTCCAGTTAATGTATTTGATTTGCTATCTATTTGGATATTTGAAGTTAATTGATCTTCAGTTCTCTCAGCCCCTATAAGTCTAGCTAAATCTTTTTCTAAAACATTTCTTTTGTCTCTAAGATCATTTGCATTATATAAACCACCAGCTTCAACTGAATCTATATATTTGTTAAGTTCTGCTATCTCTTTTGCTTTTTGATTTACTTCATCTACATTTACTGCTAACTGTTCATTTACCTGTGATTGAAGTCCAAGTACTTGTTCTTGGGTTTGTTGAATTTGCGTAGTTAAACTTTGAGCTTGTTTTGTCAAGGCTGTTTTTATAGCATCATTATCTGGATTGTCTGCTAAAGTTTGCCACATATTATAGAATTCACTAAGATTTTCTTTTATACCAACTTGGTCAATCTCTGGAAAAAATGTAGATAGAGTCTCCAAGGTTTGTTTTTCATATTCACTATACTCTTTAGAAGCAGACGCATCTGTATATCTGTCAAATACAAAATTATCAAAAACCCTTTTTATCTCAGTGATCTCAACACCATTACCAACTTGACCTGGATATATAGATAATGGGGTAGCTGCAGAAGCAACGGCTCTTTGTCTAGTATAACCTTCAGTTTCAGCATTTGATATGTTATGTCCAGTTACATCTATCCCTATCTGTGCACCTACTAAACCAGAATAACCAGTATATAGAGAATTAAATATTGAGGCCACTTTATACTCTCACTTCCAAAACAGACGGATTTTTAGAAGCTTTTTTCTCATATCCATCCATCTCTGTAGGAACTAATCTCTCTAAAAAAGTATTATAAAGATTACTAACTACTAAAACTAATTTAGCATATCTTTTATTAGCTTCTCTTAGATTTTTTAGTTCAGTTTTTAGCTCACCTAAAGCATTATGCTGTTCTTGATCTAATAGCTCTGAGAGATCAGAGTCTGGATTTGCACTCATTAGAGTCGATATCTCATAGTCTATCATAGCTTTTTTATGTCCAAAGCTTTTTAACTTTTCCTCTTTTAACGGTATCCTATCAAACTGTGGATTGTTGTTAGCCTCTTTTATATCAGCTATATCAGATTCAGTTATCTGTACTAACGCTCTTAAATCAGATAATGCACTTCTTAAATGATGACTCAACATGATAAACATACCTACCTTTTTATATTATTATAACAATTCCTCTGCAATCTTTTTTGATAAAGCTTGCAAATCAACTTTATACTCTCCAGATTCAATCCCTTCTTTGAGTTGTTCAATCTTGCTAGTATCACCTTGTTTGACTACATTTGCAGAAGCACCTTGTTTCACATCTTTAGATTCACTAAAGTTGTTAGTATAGGCACCTCTTAGAGCTGTGTTTGCAATTTGACTAATCATAATCCATCCTTTACAACCACATCGACTAAATGATAAAAAACTTAACTTCTATTAGACAAATAATCATAAAGCATTTGAGAAAATCCAAACCCTCCAGCACTTGCTTTTGCGAGTTCATCTCTATACATAGATCTGTATATTTTTTCCCCTGGATCATTTTGCTCAGTAAAGAGATTTTTCTCATCTTTACTAGCGTTATCTAGCATCATTTTTATGATAACAGACTCAAATGCATCCGTTTGCTCTTTAAGTGCTTTATTTTCAACATTTTTATCTATCTTTGGTAAATTATTTGCACTTGCGATTGCTTGTGAACTTATAGAATCTAAATAACTCATCATATAACCTTTAATTCAGCAGAGATACTACCAGCACTCTTCATAGCTTCTAATATAGAGATAACATCCTTAGGACTCGCTCCTAGCTTTTGCAAAGATCTAACAAGGTTTGCAACTGTAGTGGTTCCCTCTTTAGTGTATATCTCATTTTCGTTTAAACCTATAACCAAATCGTTATCAACTTTAACTGAGCCTTCTGGTGAAGATGGTTCTTGTTGCTCTTTTATCTTTATAGTTATGTCACCATGGGTCATAACTATAGGTTTAATCTCTATATCTATACCAGCAATGATTGTTCCAGTTCTCTCATTTATGATAATTTTACTTGCAGGTTTATAATTCATATCTATATCTTCAACTTGTGCCAAAAACTCTATCATAGATCTGTTTTCTGGGCATTTAAGTCTTATAGTTCTAGGGTCAACTGCAACTGCTACTTGAGTGTTGTAAAAATCGTTGATGGCTTTTTGTATAGCTACAGCATTTTTAAAATTTGCCTCTTTAAGTGATAAAGTAGCATACTCTTTATTGTAAAGGTCTATATTTATCTCCCTCTCAACTAAACCACCCTCATAAACCATTCCAGCAGTTGGATGGGAAACATTTGTAGTACCTTTTACATTTCTACCACCTATACTTATAGCACCTTGAGCTAGAGCATAAATCTTACCATCAACCCCTTTAAGTGGAGTCATAAGGAGTGTACCACCCTCTAGAGACTTTGCATCTCCTATAGATGATACTACTACATCAAACTTATCCCCTTGTCTAGCAAACGGTTTTAGTTTTGCAGTTACAACAACAGCTGCGACATTTTTTGATTTGATATCTATTGGATTCATATCTATATCCATAGATTTAAGCATATTTGAGATAGATTGAAGTGTAAATTTTGAAGTAGTACCATCACCTGTTTTTTCCAAACCAACTACCAAAGAGTACCCTATGAGTTGGTTATCTCTAACTCCGACAACATTTGACACTTCGTTGATTTTTGTAGCGTATAAGCTGGTGATTATTGTTAAAAAAAAGATTATATATTTCATCTCTACCCCTTTGTGATTAGGGGATATTAGCAATCTTCATTCCAAAAATACTATTTATAGTAAGTTAAAGTAGTATTTCCAAATTTTTTAGATTTTTGCATCTCATAAGAACCTATCTTTTGCTCTAGTTCAAGTCCACTCATGTGTTCTATGATGATAAGTTTCACACACTCCTTAGGCAGTGATGCTACAAGGCTAATAGTTTTATCGTAGATATCTTCCATCCCCTCACGGATGCTAAAAGGTGGGTCTATGTAAAAGTATGCATCTTCTCTTTTTCTTTTTAACTCTTTAACCACACTATCTATATTTGAAAAACTATCACCACCAAAAACTTGGCAAGATACTGGGTCTGTATTTGAGATATTTTCTTTTAAAACTTTTAAAGCTTCTCTATCTTTTTCCATAAAATATATTTGTTTAGCACCACGACTTAGTGCCTCAAGCCCAATCGAACCACTCCCTGAAAAAACCTCTACAAAATTTGCATCTATTATCTCAAACTGGATAGTATTAAAAAAAGACTCTAAAACTATATTTTTTGAACTTCTTGTTGTATCTTTTGATGGGATTTTTAAAACTTGTCCTTTGTATTTACCCATCACTATCTTTTTTACAAATCTATTCTTCATAAAACGCTCTTACCGCCTTTAAAATATTTTCTTTATATTCTTGAGTTAAAAACTCTATCCTTTTTTCTAAAATGCTAAAATCTAATGAATCGTTATTTTTAGATAATTCTTTATCTGTATAGTTTTTACCCATTTTTTTATATCTCTCTTCAAGTGCTAAAATCAGTTGTGATCTAGAGAAAGGTTTTATCAAATCAGCGTCACTATCTTGTGAAATATAAAAGCATCTACTATCTTCTATACACTTTACATCTTTTATAATTAAGTCGCACTGTTTAGCTGAACTTAGATGATTTGATAAGAACATTTCTAAAGCTTTCTGCAGTAATGGTGATCTACACTCAATTGCTATTTTCAAATCTAAACTCCTAAATAATAGTTTACACTATATCTTAAATCTTCATCCAAATCTTTTATCCCATTAAGCATCCATTCAAGATAACCTCTATCATTCATACTTATCTCTTCAATATATCTTCCACTGTATTTGCCAAAAGTAAACTTTTGAAGTAAAACATTTTTATGGCTAAGTTCACACATCTCCTGAAGTGATGCCAAATCCAGAAGATAATCATAAAGCATACTAACTACTATGGCATCACTTTTTGCATGGTGTGGAGTTATCTCAAACTTCTCATATTTGTAAAGTTTTAATTCATATCTTAAAAATTGTAAGGAAAAAGATTCGCACTTTGGCATCAGATGCTTAGACACTCTCATAGTGTCTATGATTTTACCTTGCCAAATAAAACCACAACTAGCTAGTTTTTCTAGATCAAATTTTGTATTGTGAGCTATGAGTATAGCATCAGCAAAATTATTGTCTTGTAAAAATTTAAAAGTTTCACTATTTTTTAATGGTGGCTTCTCTTTTATCATCTCATTTGTTATATGATTTATACTTGAAGCTATAGGTGGTATCTTCTTCCCTTCATTAACCAAATCATAATGTATCTGATCTAAATCACTAAATGCACAGATAGAACAGATTTTGTCGTTGCACTCTAAGCCAGTTGTTTCTAGGTCTAAAAATATCAGCATCTTATTATCTTTATTTTTTTACATCTAGAACCCATAACTATAAAAGAGAGGTATCCAGCTAAGGACATAAAACCGTATAGATAATATATGCTAAACCAATCAAAAAGATTTTGATAATCAAAAAATATATTTGCAACAAATAGTGATAATATGACAAAAGAAGAGACAATCCAAATAAGATGCATAAACCACTTTCTAAACACTTTTACTAAATCGCCATATCCTATAACCTCTATAAACTCTTTAGAATTACACTCTAAAAGCTTGAACATATAGTTGTTTTCACATCTGTTAAATATATATTTTAAATTTATAAACAGTGCTATGAGGATAGTAAAGTTTGAGCTAAATGCAAACCAAAATAAAAATATATCAAATAAGGCGTCTAAAATATTTTCATCAAAATTTAATGAACTTTTAAAAAAAAATATAGATAAAGTTATGGCTAATGATAAAAAAGTAGTTAGTAAAACAGATGAAATAATTAACTTTTTTAACCATATAATCCAGATAAATAGATAAAACTTATTCATACCTAATTGTAACCTTTTGATATATTTAAAAGCAGATTATAGCAAAAAAGAATAACTTAACCTTGATAGTATTATAGTGCTCGGATTATATAATAATGGTGGTTTTAATATGAGAAAA
>JAFGVR010000165.1 GCA_016937915.1 Campylobacterales bacterium
GCCAAATTTTGAGCCATCCGTTACATTTATGGGTTTTACAGTTGATAATCCCCTATTAGTTATGGATCAGAACTTTGGCAGCATCTTTTATGATGTGATAAAAACGATGTTTATAGTTTTAGCAACATTTTTTGGGCTTATGAGCCTATTTAGGAGATGATTTTATGGGTATAGTGGTAAAACTTTTAACATCCGCAATATTTGCGACCCTTTTATACTTCATAATCGATTATATGAGCGGTAGATTAATAGATATGGTTAGCTTAGATGGTTTGGGAGATACTGCAAGGTATTTTATTTGCAGATTTGGGATTTTAAACGCTATAAACATATTTGTATCCCTCTATATAGCTGGATGGTTCACTAATAAGATGTTGGATTACTTGAGATGATAAACTTATTAGTTGGACTTCAAGGAGCTGGAAAAACTTATTATGCAGTAGCGGAGATATGGAAACATATCAAAAAGATGCATGAAGCAGAGATAAGCGGAAGCACATATAAATATACGAAGATCTATACAAATATAGAGGGATTTAAACCCAATAAATACTTAGAAATTTTGGATATGGCAAAAGTGTCTAAAATATGGGAGTGGGAGTTAAGACAATATTTGCGTTATGAGAAACGCTATAACTATCAGATGCCTGATGATATAGAGTTCGAGGTTGAAAAGTTTGATGACGAACACGAGATCAAACACAAGCCTAAAGATATCTTAGATACAGAACTACAAGAGGAACGAGTAAGCTCACCAGCTACAAACGATATAGAGATATTTGATAGTAACGATTTAAAGCTATTACAATCTATCCAAGACCATGAAAGCAAATTAGACCCTGAGTTTATTCAATACACAATGCCAGAATTTGAAAAGCAAGGCTTCACGAATTGTTTATTTGTAATAGATGAGGCTCACAATTTCTTTGGGCAAGGTATGGGAAAAGAGTTAAAAAGATTATTAACATATCATCGCCACTATCACGGACAAGATTATCTTTTAATCTCTCAAGATCATAAGATGTTTAATTTCGCAGTTTGTCAACTAGCTGCTTATTCTATCCGTGCAATAAATCCTATAATGCGGTGGCGTAGTGATATGTTTACATATAAGATCTATAGCGGTGGCTGGATTAGCTTTAGCGGAGATAATAAGCTAGAAACAAAGACCCTAAAAGCTAAAGAGGTGGTTTTTAATCTATACAACAGTGGGGGCAAGGTATTAGCAAAATCGCACTTTTTAAAGATTATCTTAAAAGTTGTTGGCACTGCTATTTTATTGGGTGTAGTTGGAAAAATTGGATTAGCAGACTACACCCACCAAGACGAAGTAAAAGTTATCAAGAAAGAAGAACCGCAACAAGTACAAAAAATTGAACCTAAAAAAGAGGAAAAACCAAAAGAAGATGAGGCTAAAACTCAAACAGAGGTTTTTTTAATCATAGGTACGAACATCATCCACGAGCATACAAACAAAAAGTTTAAATTTCAAAGTTTCGAGCGATTGCTTAGTGATGCAGATAAACCGATAAGCTATGATAAAAACCTAGACGGAACTATAAAAGTTTACTATGAGCTTACACACGACACACTTATAAAAATTGGACTAAAGGCTAAAAATGAAAAAAGTAGTAATTTTTTTACTAATGATATGTAATTTTTTAAATGCAGATTACAATCAAATCAAGATACAAGATTATGTAAACATAGTTGCTATGCAAAACAGCATAAACATAGTAACGGACAAAGAGCTGGAGAAAACTTTTGATTTTTTTATTAACAAAGAGATGTCACAACAAGTTAGTATAAATGTACTTCAAGAGATCCTTTTTCAAAATGGCTACACCCTACAACGACAAAGCCAAGATTATTACATTATCAAATCAAAAGACGATATTCTGATAAATAAAATAGAGATCTTTAACATACAACACGCAAACACAAATGATTTAAAAGATAAAGCGGATGAGATACTAAAAGGGTATTTTAAAAGTGTTAAGACAGTTACAACCAAGAACAGACAAAAGAACACCACACCACTTAAAGAGCGAACACCAAACGCAAACGATTCCAGCACGAAGATACAAGAAACAGAGGAACGAATAAACTATGCTATAAATGTACTTGATAACAAGACCATATCAGTTACTTATAAAGATGAGTTTGTCCCTCAAGTGATAAAAACCATCATCCACGCTATGGATACACCCAAAAAACAGATAAAAGTAAAAGTGAAGATATACGAGGTAAACACAGATGCACTCAAGGAATTTTCTACAAATTTAGGGTTTGGGCTACAAAGTGATAATTTGGATTTTTCTACTAGCTCAAGCGTAGCGGATGGGATAGTAACTTTTGACAATGCTTTAAAAGCATCCACAAATCTAGCTACACCAATCCAAACCATAATGAGCGTAAATACACTTATAAATGCACTAGAAAAGCAAGGAGATGCAAAACTTACAGCAGAGCCAAGCGTATATATATATGAGGGTAAAAAAGCTAAACTCACAGAGGGTAAAACCTACCCTATCCGCTCAAACGATACACAGATTAGCAACAACATA
>JAFGVR010000166.1 GCA_016937915.1 Campylobacterales bacterium
AAAACATCTCACAAAACAGTTAAACCAGAGTTTCATTTTTTTTGTTGTACAATCATTCACAAGAATAAAAGTCGGAGTCTATTATGCAAATAGAATTAAATGTAAATGATGTAAAAGCAACTATTTTTTTAGAACTTTTAGAAGTTTTTAAAAAAGATAATCTTGTTAAAGATTATAAAGTAGTTCGCGAGTTTAATAGATACGAAGAAGAGTTAATGGATGATTTGAAAAATCTTCATTTATCAATAAAAGATGAAGGTGATAAAACTGATAAATTTATCGAAATAGATGATTTTAGATGAAACTTCAGATTGTAGAAAAAGCACTTTATAAAAAATCATACAAAAAACTTTCTAAACAATATAAAAATATTTAAAATGATGTTGATAGCTTTATAAATTCTATCCATTCAAAAGATGATTTTGGGATAGAATTAAAATCAAATCTATTTAAAGTTAGAATTAAAAATAGTGATAAAAATAAAGGTAAAAGTGCAGGATATAGACTTATTAGTTATTTAACAATTATAGAAAATGAACTTCAACTACTTTATATTTATGATAAAAGCAAGATAGAAAACTTAACAGAAAATGAGATAGATAGACTTATTATTGAACAGATAGATTAAATCAATAGGAGAAAAAGATATGAACTATTACGAAATATTTTTTCGTTCCCACTTCTAATAGTTGTTTAAAGTTTTCATAACAACTTGTTGCTAAGACACCCAAAAGCCGCTTCCTCTTTTTGAGAAGTGGCTTTTTTTATTTCCCTCACTCACCAAACCTATTTTGACTTCTAAAAATATCTATAATTGACAAAATGAATATATTTGAATCAAATAGTATTTATAAATATTCAAGGATATATGATGAAAACAGTAACTATGAGAGTGGATGATTCCATCTACGATATGATAAAACTTGCAGCTGATGGTCAAAAAAGAAATCTTTCAAACTTCATAGAGTTTGCAACGATGCAATACTTAACATCTTCACAATTCGTAGAAAATGATGAAATGGCTGAAATAATGGATGACAAAGAACTAGTTCAAAACCTAATGGATGGATTAGAAGATTTTAAAAACGGTGATTACACAATTGTCTAAGTATCAAATCGCAGAAACTAAAACTTTTGAAAAAATCAAAAAAAAGATAGATAAAAAATTCTATTCAAAAATCAAAAACTTTGTTTATCCTCAACTTAGAGAAAATCCTTTTTATGGAACAAATATTAAAAAACTAAAAGATAATCTTGAAGGTTATTATAGATATAGGATTGGAAATTATAGACTTTTTTATCTTATCGAAAATGAGAAGTTGATTATTGTTGTAGTTGATTTTAAACACAGACAACAACCTTATGATTAATACATTTTTTTCTCGTTTGATTTTTATATAACTAGTTGCTTCACTTTAAAATGTTATAATCGATAAAAAAGTTGTGGAGTTTTTATGAAAGCTAATATATTTTTTGGATCAAGTGAAGTTGTGAGTGAAAACCTTACAAAAAGGGAGAGTCCCTATAGTGGTGAGGTGGTCTCATACGCACCGCTCTGTAGTGCAGAAGATGCTAAAAAAGCTCTAAAGATAGCTCAAAACGCTTTTAAATATACAAAAAAATCAACTTTATCTCAAAGATGTGATTGGCTTTTAGATGTTGCAAAAAAACTTAAAGAGAACAAAGAGGATATTGCTAAGACTATAACAGATGAGGTTGGAAAACCTATAGCATTTGCTAGAGTTGAGGTAGATAGATGCATCGAGACTGTAACTTTAAGTGCTGAGACCATGAGGACGATGCACGGTGAGACCATCAACACAGATGCGATGCCAAGTGGAAAGATAACTACTGCATTTTTTAAACGCGAGGCTGTTGGTGTAGTGGTAGCTATCACCCCTTTTAACTTCCCACTAAACTTAGTAGCTCACAAACTTGCCCCTGCACTTGTAGCTGGAAATGCAGTGGTTTTAAAACCAACTCCTGAAGCTCCATTAACTGCGTATAAATTTGCAAAACTTTTCATCGAGAGTGAGTATGCCATCAAAGATGCACTTAGTGTTGTGTATGGTGATGCTGAGGTTGGCTCTGCACTTATCAGTAGTGAAATCCCTAGAGTGGTTAGTTTTACAGGAAGTGTACCAGTTGGTAATATAATCACAAAAAATGCAGGGATAAAAAAAGTTGGCTTAGAGCTTGGTGGAAATGCTGCGACATTTATAGATAAAAGTGCAGATTTAGACCTTGCGGCAGCTAGATGCGCACTTGGGGCTTTTGTAAACTCTGGTCAGGTTTGCATCTCACTTCAAAGAATCTATGTAGATGCAGAAGTTTATGATGAGTTTGCACTAAAGATAGCTGATGAGACAAAAAAACTAAAAGTGGGTTCACCTTATGAAGATGATACTTTTATGGGTCCACTCATAAATGATGAATCAGCACAAAGAGCTTATGGATGGGTACAAAGTGCCATAGATGAGGGTGCTAGAACTATGCTTGAGCCTAGAGTTGATGGTAGGATTTTTTACCCATGTGTGATGGCAGATGTAAGAGATGATATGGCGATAGTGTGTGAGGAGGTTTTTGCACCTATCGTTTCACTTGTAAAGGTTGATAGTTTTGATGAAGCACTGCCAAAGATGAACAACTCCCCTTATGGGCTTCAGTTCTCAGTTTTTACAAATGATCTAAAGTTAACTCAAAGAGCTATAGATGAGCTTGAAGCTGGTGGCATCGTGATAAACGATATGCCAACACTTAGGTTTGACATACAACCTTATGGTGGTGTAAAACTAAGTGGAGTGGGGCGTGAGGGTCCAAGGTTTGCGATAGAGGAGATGACTGAGATTAAGTCAGTTGTTATTTGCTAAAAGGATTTTAAAATGGGTGTTAGAGAGTTAAAAGATTATAGTTATGAGGATTATCTAGCGATAGATAAAACAACGCCAGATAATGAGAGGTATGAGCTTTTATTTGGCGAGATATACATGATGAGTGGAGCTAGTAGGCAGCATCAAGATGTAGTTGGAAACATCTTTTTTTTATTTAAAACTTTGCAAAAAGAGAAAGGTTGCAAAGCTGTAGTAGCCCCTTATGACATCAAGCAAAAATGTGATGGTGATATGGGGGTAGTGCAACCTGATGTGATGCTCTTTTGTGGTGAGAGTGAGATCCCTTGCATCGTTTGTGAGGTCTTATCACCATCAACTGCCCATAAAGATAAAACTGTAAAAAAAGAGTTTTATGAGTGCATCGGTGTGAAAAACTATCTTATAGTTGATCCTATAAACAAGTATGTCGATAGATTTGTTTTAGAAGATGGAAAACTTCTTTATGATAGATGCTATGGGGATAGTGATGAGATGATGCTTGAATGTTTAGATGCTAGTGTGAAAGTTGAGCAGTTTTTTGAGTAAAAAAAAAGTTATCATCTCGGCTTGTTTGCTTGGTGAAGTGTGTCGTTATGATGCAAAGATAAAACAATCAAACGAAGTTATAGATGCATTTAGAGATTATGAGATTATTCCATTTTGCCCTGAAGCTCCACTTTTTGGAACACCAAGGGGTCGCATCAGTGTTGTTGATGTTGATGGGGAGCGTAAAATAATCACCGATGAGACAAACAAAGATGTTACAAAGCTTTTAGAAGATGAGATATACTCATTTATAGATAAAAATCCACAAACAGATGCGATAGTGTTAAAATCAAAAAGTCCAAGTTGCGGATACAAAACTACCCCTATTCTAGATAAAGATAAAAATATCTCAACCTATGGTAATGAGATAGCGGTAGATATATTTTTGAAAAAATATCCAGATGTAAAGATTTTGGATGAGAGTAGGTTTTTATGAGTAAATTTATGATAATTTTTTTAACTATTTTTGTACTAATTTATTATTACATTTTAAAAAGATATGTAAATAAAGTAGGTTTAAGTAGTTCAAATAAGTTGTACTTAAAAATATTTTTATCTTTAAATATGATTGGTGTTGTTTTATATGTATTTGGTAGATATCAATTTGAACTACCAAGATATATTTACTATTTTTCATCTGCATCTATTGGGGTTTTATTTATATTTTTTTGTACAGCTCTTATATATGACATAATGAGAGTCTCTTTAGAGAATGGAAAATTTACTCAAAGTAGAAGAGATTCATATAAAAAAGCACTTGATTATATAGCACCTATAGCAGCTATCTCTGTGAGTGCTAAATCACTTTATAACGCAGTACATCCTGAAATTGAAGATGTTTTAGTAAATATAAAAGGTTTAAAACAAGAGTATAAGATAGTTCAGATAAGTGATGTTCATATAGGTGGATTAGTTGATGCAAAATTTATCTCAGGTATTGTGCAAAAAATAAACTCTCTAAATGGTGACATAGTAGTTATAACTGGTGATTTGATAGATATAGATGTTGAGAAAGAAGTAGATTTAGTGCTTAAGTTAAAAGAGATACACTCAAAATATGGAGTGTATTTTATAGTTGGAAATCATGAGTATTATCATGGGATAGATAAGATTATAAGAGCTATGAAATCTATAGGGATTAGAGTTTTAGAAAATGAAAATGTATATATAGGTGATGATTCAAATGGTTTTAATCTAGTTGGTGTGTATGATACAATGGGTTATAAATTTAATCACCATATACCAGATATCGATAAAGCGATGCGTGGTTTAAAAAACTCCCCTACTGTTTTACTAGCTCATAAACCAGAGTTTATAAAAGAGGTTAAAGGTGGAGTAGATCTTATGCTAAGTGGTCATACCCATGGTGGTCAAATATATCCCTTTAAGTTTTTAGTTAGATTAAAACAGCCATATATAAGTGGACTTCACAAACACGATGAGAGATTACAAGTTTATGTAAGTAAGGGGACAGGCTTTTGGGGACCCCCTATGCGTCTTGGGGCTAGTAGCGAGATAACAAACATCACACTAAAACCACTTTAATCCTTTTTTAGTTATAATCGCGAAATTTTTTAAAATGAGAGATAGTATGGATATCAGAGAAGAGTTTTTAAAGTTTTTTGAATCAAAAAACCACCAAAGAATAGCATCAGCACCATTAGTTCCAGATGATGCATCTTTGCTTTTTAACAACGCAGGTATGGTTCCTTTTAAGTCTATATTTACAGGCGAAGTTCCAACTCCAGCAAACCCTCGTGCAACAACATGTCAAACTTGTCTAAGAGCTGGTGGTAAACACAACGACTTAGAAAATGTTGGTCACACAGCAAGACACCACACATTTTTTGAGATGCTTGGAAACTTCTCTTTTGGAGATTATTTCAAAGAGGATGCTATCTCTCACGCTTGGGAGTTTGTAACAGAGGTTTTAAAACTTCCAAAAGAGAAACTTTGGGTAACTGTTCACGAGAGTGATGATGAGGCTGAAGAGCTTTGGCAAAAACATATAAGTAAAGAACGCATCATGCGTCTAGGGGACAAAGATAACTTCTGGGCTATGGGTGATACTGGACCTTGTGGACCTTGTAGTGAGATTTTTTATGATCAAGGTGAGGAGCATTTTAATGGCCCTGAAGACTATATGGGTGGCGATGGCGATAGATTTTTAGAGATCTGGAACCTTGTATTTATGCAGTATGAGGTAAAAGTAAGTGGAGGGGAACGCATCCCACTTGCAAAACCATCAATCGATACTGGTATGGGGCTAGAGCGTGTAGTAGCTATAAAAGAGGGTGCATTATCAAACTATGGCTCATCACTATTTATGCCAATTATCCGCAAAGTTGAAGAGCTAATCGGTAAAGAGTATGAGTATGCAACTGGTGCATCATATAGAGTTATCGCTGATCATATCCGTACAAGTGTATTTTTACTCTCTCAAGGTATAAACTTCTCAAATGAGGGGCGTGGTTATGTACTTCGCCGTATCCTTCGCCGTGCTGTTCGTCACGGTTACTTGCTTGGATTTAGAAAACCGTTTATGTATAAGCTTGTTGATACTTTAGTTAGCATCATGAGTGGTGAGTATGGTTACTTAGTAGATAAAGCTGAGATAGTAAAAGAGCAGATAGAGCTTGAAGAGGCTAGATTTTTTAGAACAATTGCAAGTGGTATAGAGCTTTTTGAAGCAGAACTTGAAAATACTAAAGATATATTTAGTGGGGAAGTGGCATTTAAACTTTACGATACTTTTGGTTTTCCATTAGACTTAACTGAAGATATGTTAAAAAGCCACAACTTACAACTAGATACTGCTAAGTTTGAAGAGCTTATGGATGAGCAGAGAACTCGTGCAAAAGCTGCTTGGAAAGGTAGTGGAGATGCTGATACTCATGGTGACTTTAAAGAGCTGTTAGAGAAGTTTGGTGAAAACACTTTTGTAGGCTATGAGTTTACAGAACATAGCGGTGAAGTTTTAGCACTTTTAGATGATGAGTTTAAACTAACTCAAACACTTCCAGCTGGGTCAAAAGGTTGGGTACTTTTAGACATCACACCTTTTTACGCTGAGAGTGGTGGACAAGTGGGTGACATCGGTGAGCTTGAAGGGTTTGCAAAAGTTACTGCTACTAAAAAATTCTTTGGCCTAAATATGTCTGAAGTTGAAGTTTCAAAAGATTTAAAAGTTGGAACTGTTATAGACAGTCATGTAGATGTAAGTCGTGCAGAGATTACTAAGCACCACTCTGCTACACACCTTCTTCACGCAGTGCTATTTGAAGTACTTGGTGAGCATATCACACAAGCTGGTTCACTAAATGAAGCTACTAGACTTAGATTTGACTTCTCACACCCTAAAGCTGTTGAACACGCAGAACTAGCTGAGATAGAGCAACGCGTTAATGCGATAATCGCTCGTGGCATTGATGCTAAGACTGAAGTTATGGATATAGATAGTGCAAGAGAGAGTGGAGCTAAGGCTCAGTTTGGTGAGAAGTACGGCGATGATGTTAGAGTTGTAAGTTTTGATGATGCATCTATTGAGCTTTGTGGTGGTGTTCATGTTAAAAATACTGCATCTATAGGGAGCTTTATCATCACAAAAGAGAGCGGAGTTTCAGCTGGTGTGAGAAGAATCGAAGCTGTAGTTGGAAGAGCTGCATATAATCACTTTTGTGAGCAGAGGATGCTTTTAAAACAAGTTGAAGCTGAGGTTAAAAACTTAGATGTTATAGCTGGGATAGGAAGACTAAAATCAACTATAAATGAACTTAAAACTGAACTAAAAGATGCACAAAACGCAGCAAAAGTTGAGATAAAAACTAACGATGTAAACGGTGTGGCAGTTGTAGTTGAAGAGTATCCAAATGGTGACATAAAAGAGAAAATCGATGAGCTTAAAAACCAAAACGAAAAACTTTGTGCGATGCTTTTTCAAGTAAAAGGGGACAAAGTTCTCATCGCTGCTGGTGTAAAAGGTGCAGATGCAAAAGCTGGTGAGTGGATAAAAAATATAGCTCCAATTTTAGGTGGTGGCGGTGGTGGTCGCCCTGACTTTGCTCAAGCTGGTGGGAAAGATACTTCAAAACTTCCAGAAGCTAAAGAGGCTTCATTAGAGTTTATAACAAAAGCTCTCTCATAGTTTAGAAAAAAGGTAGTAGTTATGAGATGGATGCTCCTTTTTTTGGTTTTATTTATCTTTAGTGGTTGTGATTTTTTGGATTCACAAGATAAAGCTAAAGCAGATGCTGTTGCTCAAAAGATAGCTTTTGAGCAAAAAGTGCAAGAATCTAAAGAGATAAAATTAAAAGAGTTATCCGCTCAGACACAAAAAGAGTTGGCTGTACTTGAATCTAAAAAAGAGTTAGCTTTGATAGAAAAAGAGAAGGAACTTGAAAAGATCCGTATGCAGTCGGAGCTTGAAAAACAAAAAATCATTTTTGAACAAGAGAGGGCTAAGGCTCTTTTTGAACAACAGATGCAACAAAATGAACAAGCAAACGATATGGAGCTAAAGCGATATATGATTTTGCTTTTAGCTTTGCTTATTATTGTTAGTTGTTTTTTTATCTATTATTATTTCAAAAAAAGAAGAGAAGATAAACTTCGTGCATACAATGATAACCTTCAAAAATATTTCAATCAAAAAGAGAATGATGCAAGGGTAAAGATAGCTGAAAAGATGCTAGATGCGTTATCTAGTGGAAAGCTTGACAAAGAGCAAGAAAATCAACTCATAAGTGCATTTGCTGGACAAGCAAAAGGGAACTATCAAAAACAGCTGGAATCTAAAAAAGATGAAGATGTGATAGATGTTGATGAGCTTTACATAAGTGATAAATGATGAAAAATCTTACCCCAAAAGAGCTGATGCAAAGCCGTTATGATGCATTTGTGCGGATGGATGGTGAGTATCTAGCAAAAACTACTACACAACAAACTTCAACTGATATGACCCCATATCAAAACATAGAGTGGCTAAAACTTGAGATAATCGATGCAAAAGATGATGAGGTTGAGTTTAAAGCTTACTACAAAGAAGATAATCAAATCTTTGTTTTACACGAGAGAAGCAAGTTTGTTCTAAGAGATGGCCAATGGCTCTATGAAGATGGTATCCTCTATAACACAGATATCCAAAGAAATGAATCTTGTCCATGTGGGAGTGGAAAAAAATTTAAGAAGTGCTGTCTCAAATAATTTTACTCTACTAGCTTATTTAGAAATTAATCATTACCCAATCATTCTTCTTACATACTCAATTTACCACTCTATCTATCTCCTCAAAAGTGGTGATCCCTTTTAGTACTTTGAAATGCCCATCATCCCTTAGTAGATGTATCTTTTTTTCTTTGATATATTTATGGATCTGTATCACATTTGAACCAGATTGTATTAGTGCTTGTATATCTTGATTTATATCCAGTATCTCTATAATCATCTCACGCTCGATATAACCGCTGCTGTTACATATATCGCATCCACAAGCTTCATAAATAGTTCTGGATGAGGTTTCTTCTAAAACGCTCTGCGATACCCCTTTGAGTCTAAGCTCTTCATCACTTAGTTCGATGCGAGTTTTACAGTAAGGGCAAAGTTTTCTGATAAGACGCTGATTTAGTATCACTAAAAGACCTGAACTTATTAGATATGGTTTTACACCAAGATCTTCAAGTCTAGCAATTGTACTTACTGCATCGTTTGTATGAAGTGTAGATATCACTAAATGACCAGTTATAGAAGCTCTCATGGCCAAAGAAGCAGTGGCACTATCCCTTATCTCACCAACTAACATCACATCAGGGTCTTGTCTTAAAAAAGATTTTATAGCACTCTCAAAGTTGTAACCACTTTTTTCGTTTAGCTGAGTTTGTTTGATAAATGAAAACTGATATTCAATCGGATCTTCGATAGTTAAAACATTTTTCTCAAAAATATTAATATTTTTTATAGCCGTATAAAGTGTTGTTGTTTTTCCGCTTCCAGTTGGACCTGTAACAAGTATGACACCGTATGGTTTTGAAAAATATTTAAGAAGTTTTTGTTGATTTTCTCTACTTAGACCAAGATGTTTAAGGCTAAGCAGAGATACATCTTTTTCTAAGATGCGGATAACGATGTTCTCACCTGTATTTGTAGGCATGGTTGATAAACGCATATCATATTGCTTGTCTATGAATCCATAAGAGAATGATCCATCTTGTGGAAGTCGTTTTTTAGCGATGTCAAGTTCACACATATTTTTTATGATTACACATATATTTGGGTGTATGTTTAGTGGCAATGAGTAGTAAAACTGTAAAACACCATCGATCCTGTAAAAGACATTTACGGCAAACTTTTCAGGTGTTATGTGGATATCTGTTGCTCTTACTTTTATAGCATTGTTAAAGAGTAGTTTTACAAGTTCATTTATATCTATCTCCCCACTTTTTTGATATGTTTTGATAGACTCCGAGATAGTTTGCTCTATAAGGTTTGATAGTTCATAATAACTTATCTGTATATGATGCATGATAAGTTTTTTTTGAGCTATAACAAATTTTATATCCATTTTTGTTATATGTTCTAGTAAGGTTACAAATTTTACATCTTCTAAACCATCAATGGCTACTGTTAGCGTGTTTCCATTGACTAGAAGCGGTAAAATAGAGTGTTTTAGAGCATCAGAGTGTTTTATGAGTCGTAGAGCTTCAGGTTGTGGTTTTATCGTTTTTAGGTTTATAAGGGGAAGGTTATAGAATTTGGCTTTAACCTCTGCTACCTCTTTAGGTGTTGCAAAATTAAGTTCTATAAGGATGTCATCGATCTTTTTTCCAGATAGTGTGGTCGTTTCCTCTGCTATTCTTATTTGTTGTTTTGTTAAAGATATCTCTTGTTTAAAAAGTTGTAGTAGTGACATGTTGTTTATAGCTCGATTTATTTATTTTACATCTGTATTATACATTTTTATATCGTAACTGTTAAATTGAGTATTAGAAAACTGACACTGCATCTTTGGTGTTATTTTTAAATCTGATTCTAAACAAAAAGCAGAAAACTTTGCAAATAAGATAAGGGAAAATATAGAAAATCTTTATATAGAACATTCTAAAAATAGTGTAAGTCCTTATATAACAGCTTCTTTAGGGGTTATTTGTAAAAATGCAAGAGAGATAGATGATGCATATGAAATATATAAACAAGCTGATAGCTTGTTGTATAAATCAAAAGAAAATGGACGCAACAGGGTTAGTATCAATTGATTATGGGCACCTCTAAAAACCCAAGCAAATTTCTAAATAAGCACCAATTAGATAAAATAAAAGATATAAATATCGCAAAGTACGGA
>JAFGVR010000167.1 GCA_016937915.1 Campylobacterales bacterium
ATCTTTGGTCCAACATCCTTGATAAAAGTTTTAGTCATAGTGGATATTTTTTTAGGTTTACTAGATCTATAAACACTCTTTATATCTAAAGCTTCATGTGAATTCCAACTCTGTTTAAAGAAGAAATCAGATACAACAAAGGAGGCGATGGGTGTATTTTTAAAATCTTTAAATGTCTCTCCACTTAATGAGGATATAAAAAGGATGAAAAATAGACTAAAACGGCCAAACAGACTCAACAATCTTTGTACCCCATCCCTGCTCAGCTGCACGGTCAACATCCCCTTGTGTTTTATAAAGGATCCTTGCATCACTCATCTTTGATGAGTCTATCTGGTTGTCTTGATCTATGTCATAAGGGCGGATAACTCCACTTATCTGAATTATCTGCTTTTGTCTATCTACTAACAATTCCCTTTTTCCAGTTATAAAATAGTTTCCATTTTCCATAACTTTTACTATCCTAGCTGATACTGTAGTTGAAAAAGAAGCATCTTTTGTAGCTACACCTGTACCTGAGAAGTTACTGTTGCTATTTGAGGTAAAACTCATATCACCAAAACCACCAAGTTTGTTAATTATAGTCCCAACTGGTGCAGCTGCTCCAGATGTAAGTACCCCAGCACCAAGTCCAGCGGTGTCTGACTCACTAAGTTTTTTAGCCGAAGTGCTAGAGCTTTGAGCACTCTCAGATATCACAACTGTCACTATGTCGTTTATATGCATAGCTTTATGATCAGAAAATAGAGGATTATCCCCCTGACCAAATATACTTCCAGTTGAAGTAAAATCTTTTTGATCTTCTCGTGAGGGCATCTGTTCAACATACTTTGGTGGCTCAAAGGAGATCTCAGGATCTACTAAATCTGCTGTACATCCACTAAAAAAGGCTACTGTTATGATTGGTATGAGTGTGGTTAATATTTTTTTCATGTTATAATTCCAGCAAATTTAGTTCCAAAATAGATATAAAAGGTAAAAAATGAGTATAAAAGAGATAATTGCAAATGATCTAAAAGAGGCTATGAAAGCAAAAGATGTTAAAAAAAGAGATGCACTAAGACTTCTAAGCAGCGCTTTTAAACAGATAGAGGTAGATGAAAGAAAAGAGTTGAGTGATGATGATGTTATAAAAATCATCCAAAAACAAGTAAAAAGCAGAAACGATGCAGCTACTCAGTACAAAGAGGCTGGGCGTGAAGATCTTATGCAGATAGAGCTTGATGAGATCTCTTATTACGAAGTTTATCTACCAGCACAACTTAGTGATGATGAGCTATCAGATGCACTAAAAGAGATCATAACAAAAGTGGGTGCTTCTACTATGAAAGATATGGGAAAAGTTATGGGTATGGCTTCAAAAGAGTTAGCTGGAAAAGCTGATGGCAAACGCATCAACGAGTGTGTTAAAGTATTGCTTGGATAAGCAATACTTCATCAACCAAATTTTAGTTTTTTAAGAGCGTCCTCTTCATTTTCTTGACGCATCAAAGACTCACCCACTAAAAACGCATCAACTCCAGCTTTGCTTAAGTCTTCTAGTTGACCATGCTCATAGATGCCACTCTCAGCTACTATCACTTTACCGTTTGGTATCATCGGTATAAGCTCATAACATAAGTTCATATCCATCTCAAAAGTTTGTAGGTTTCTGTGGTTTATCCCTATGATGTCACTACCAGCGTAGATAGCTTTTACCAAATCACTCTTATCATGAACCTCAACTAACGCTTCCATCCCAAGGTGTCTTGTGTAAGCCAAAAGCTCTTTTAACTCTTTTTTACTTAGTGCTGCAGCTATGAGAAGTATAAAATCAGCCCCATGAACCAAAGCTTCAAGGATTTGATACTTTGAAACTATAAAATCTTTTCTAAGAAGTGGGATCCCAACATAACGGCGGATGCCACCTAAGTAGTCAAGATTTCCTTGAAAAAAGTGAGGTTCAGTGAGGATAGAGATAGCACTAGCCCCAGCTCTCTCATAACTTTGAGCGATGCTAAGTGGGTCAAAGTTCTCTCTGATAACACCTTTTGATGGTGATGCTTTTTTCACCTCAGCTATGATTCTGTAAGGGTCTTCCTGCGTAGCAGTCAGGTATGGAAACACATCTCTTGGAACCCTTGCGTTATATGCAAGTGAGCGACCTAACCAGTCCATAGAGAACTCTTTTTCCCTCTTTACCAAATCCTCTTTTGTCTTTTTTATAATATCATCTAAAATCAACTATTTTCCTTTATTGTTTTTTATGCATCTATCTATCTCTTTTATATGCGAAACTATCTCAGCTTCATCCCCACCTTTTAGGGCTGATACTTTATCCATGATAGATTTTGCCTTTTTGCACTCACCTAGTTTATAATAACCCCACGCCAAAGAGTCAAGATAAAAAGATGATTCAGGGTAAACTTCTAAAGCTTTTTTTATAAGCTTTATCCCTTTTTTTACATCTATATTATGGTCTATAAGTAAGTAACCATAATAGTTTAGATAAAGAGCATTATCCTCTCGAGCCACAACATCTTCAAACTTTGAAATTATACTAGATAAGTTTGAGCCATTTAGATTATCTTTAAAATTTTCATACTCATAGATGGCACTTTGCCCCAAATACTCAATATCACCATACTTTTGGTAAAGTTTATATGCTAAAATATGCGATTTATCATAATTTTGTGATCTCACATAAAGGTCAAGCAACAACTCATCATCATTTCCATTTTCCTCTAAAAAATTGATAAGTTTTACAAACTCTTTTTTATAAGTGTATATCTGAACTATCTTCTTTGCAACTTCATCATTTTTTTCAAGTTTATAATATCTAAGATATACCGATAACAACCCATCTACATCATTAGAATCACTATAAAAACTGATAAGTCTGCCACATATTCTGTGTGAGCATCCATGTATCATTGAGTGTGTTTCAAGCTGGGCTATCGCCTCTTTTTTTCTTTGCAGATTTACATAAAGGATGATTGAGATTTTATCTAAGATCTTTTCATTATACTCTTTTACATAAGCACCTTCAAGGTACTTTAAAGCAGTATCAAACTCTTTTTGAAGTACATATATATCACCTACTAGCAGATAATCGTCCACCTTTTTTGAACTACTAACAAGCTCCAAAGCTTTTAACTCTGCCTCTTCTAATCTTGCTAGCTTAACAAGTGCTATCACTTTCATCCGCTTAACTACTACATCAGATGCATCTTTACACTCACAAGTAAGTATCTTTTCATAATCTCCAGCTTCTAAAGAGTTTTGAAGTGATCTGTATAGATACTCTTTTTTATCAGATTTTTCATAAAGGATAGTGAAGTACTCAGATGCTACTTTATGCTCTCTAAGCTCCTCTGCACGAAGAGCAAAAACTATAAATCTATCTTCAGCTTCAAACACTTTTTCATTTGGCTTGTGTGGAGTTGGAGTTGTTGAACAAGCTGTAAAAAAAATGATAACTAAAGAGAGGATATAGTTTTTATACATCACTACCCTCTTTTTTATCTATGATGCCAGGGCATTCTGCTTTTAGCTCATCTACTCTGGTTTTAAAATAATCCCAAAAAGGAAAAGTTCTACACTGTGTTGGACGAGCCTCATATATCTTGCATCCATTTATCTCTCTATCGTAAAAGATGCACTCATAACTATCACCTATCTTATTCTCTTTTAGAGAGTATTTGTACCCTTTTTTAAAAAGATAAGTACCTACAAGCTCTCTCATCTCAATACCTAGTAGCTCACATATAGCCATCGCTTCATCTGCGTTTACATATATATAACCACTCTCACCTGTGCAACATCTTCCGCCACAACTACTACAAGCTGATGCATCAAATGCATACGGGAAACCATCTTTTTTTATAATTGACATTTTATACTCTGTGTTTTTGCTTTTTCGTAAATTTTTTGAGCCTCTTTTGAGACCTCATCACCCTCAAAACTTATAAATGGGGGCCAAACTTTTAAAAGTGAATTTGAACCATTTCTTGCGTGAACCATCACAAGAGATGCTACTCTATCTTGTTTTGGGTGTACAAACCTTACATCTACTACCCTCATATTAACCTTTGCAAGTTCTGAGCAGATAACTCCAAAGTGGGTAGCATCATAACAAAAGATAAAATGTGATTTTGGTTTTAAAAGTTGTGATACTTTTTTAAAAAACCTCTCTAGCGGGAGATTTACATTGTACCTTGCATGAAAGAGCATCTCATCTTCACTTTTAGTAGATGCACTATGGTAAAATGGTGGATTTGAGATGATATAGTCATACTTCTCATCCACATCCAAATCTAAAAAATCGGTGTGGTAAAGTTTATATTCTATCCCATTTACCTCTGCATTTTTTAGTGCATAGTGGATAAATACCTTTTGCTTCTCAACTGCTTCAAGTATCACTTTGTTATAATCTCTTGCAACCAAAAGACCAACCACTCCACAACCAGCACCAACATCTAAAACCCTACCACGAGGGTTAAAAGATGAGATAAAATCGTACAAAAATATCGAATCACTGTTGTAGCAGTAACCTGAACTTGGCTGATGAAGTGTCAATTTATTTCCTATGAGATATAATTTTGCCATTATACTTAAAAGGAACTAACACAATGATAATAATACCTGCTCGTTTGGCATCTACTAGATTTCCTCAAAAAGTTTTGGCAGACATAGGTGGGCTTCCTATGGTGGTTAGAACTGCAAAAAAGGTTGAGCATCTTGATAAGGTGGTAGTAGCAGCTGATGATGAAGAGATAATAGCTGTTTGCAAAAAACACGGCATAGATGCGATGCTTACATCAACCACTCATAAAAGTGGAACAGATAGGATAAATGAGTGTGCAAATATCTTAGGGCTTGATGAAGATGAACTTGTGATAAATGTTCAAGCAGATGAGCCTTTTATAGAGCCAGATGTTGTAGAATCTCTTATCAAAAGATTAAAATCACTTCAAAAAAATTCAAAAAGTTTTATCATGGGGAGTTGCTATAACGCTATCAACGATGAAGCAGCTAAAGATCCAAACCTTGTAAAAGTAGTTTTAGATGCACATGATAATGCAGTATATTTTTCCCGCTCACCAATCCCTTGCAACAGAGGTGGAGGAGCTACATATTTTGGGCATATTGGGATCTATGGATTTAGCAAAAAAAGTTTAAAAGAGTTTTGTAACCTGCCAGATGCACCAATAGAGGATATAGAAAAACTAGAACAGTTAAGAGCGATATATCATGGTAAAAAAATCTCGATGGTAAAAGTTGCAAGTACAGGTTTTGGGATAGATACTAAAGAGGATTTAGCTAGAGCTATAGAGATTTTTTTATAACTCTATGGCTCAAACTGTAACAAATTATCATTTTTTATTAATTTGTAACGGTTATTATTTTAATAAAAAATTGTATCTGTTACAATACCTTAATTTATATCATCTAGGATCTTATGCATATGCACATCAAAGATAAATTTAAAATCATAAGCATCAAGATGAAAATTTTGTTACATAATTTAAAAAAAAAGATGTTAAAAGTTTAAAGCTTCATAAAAGCTTTTTCACATCATCTTCTATCTCTTTTGGCTTTGCGGATGGTGCGTATCTTTTTACTACCTCTCCATCTCTATCAACCAAAAACTTTGTAAAGTTCCATTTTATGGCATCGCTTAAAAAGCCATCTGAATGCTCTTTTAGGTAAACATAAAGTGGATGGGTGTTTTGACCATTTACATCTATCTTTGAAAACATATCAAACTTCACACCAAAACTGCTCATAGAAAAGTTTTTTATCTCCTCTTCACTCCCGCTCTCTTGCGATAAAAACTGATTGCACGGAAACCCTAAGATGCTAAGACCTTTGTCTGCGTACATCTCATGCAACTCCTCAAGCCCAGCGTACTGAGAGGTAAATCCACACTTACTTGCCACATTTACTATTAGCATCACTTTGCCTTTGTATTTTTCAAGTTTTAGTGTTTTACCATCAATATCTTTTACCTCTATCTCATATATACTCATAGCATCTCCTGCGTAAAGATTTAAAGTGATAAAAATCATTATAAATATTTTTTGTAAACTTTTCATTTTTTTCCAATCATCTCTATATACAACTCTCCAACTTTAGCCATAGCCCAAGGAGTTTTTCTCAAAAACTTCAAACTAGAATTTATGCTAGGCTCAAATGAAAAGCATCTGATATCTATCCGTTTTGCCAAACCTTTCCATCCGTAGTGTTTTACTAAATCATCTAAAATATCTTTTAGCTTGATGCCATGTAGTGGGTTGTTCTTGTTTTTTTCTGCTTCACTCATTTTATTCCTTTAATTTTAATATCTCTATAGCTTTTTTATAGTTCTCTTCATCAGCATAAAAGTACTCCTCTAAAAGAGGTTTTATCTTATACTCTTTTACAAATGCCAAATCATCTGCATCTTTTACTTTCATAAAATAGCTGTGACCCAGCATATAGTCTTCATTTAGATTCTCTTTTATAAATCTGTTTATATCATTAAAAACACTTTTTGCATCTGCATATTCAATAAGTTCCTCTTTTGGCTGCATCTTCAAAAATGTAAACCTGCGTCTTAATGCTATATCAATTGTAGCGATGGATTTGTCCGTAGAGTTCATAGTCGCTATGATGTAAAGGTTTGATGGTACTTTGAAGCTTTGTTTTGAATATGGAAGTGTAACAGAATAAATATCTCTTTTATCTTCCTCTATAAGTGTGATAAGCTCACCAAAGATTTTTGAGATATTTCCTCTGTTTATTTCATCTATGATTATGTAGTGGTTTTTATCCAATTCTTCTGCATTTTTACATATTTTTCTAAAAATACCTTTTTCAAGTTTTATGTCCCCATTATCATTTGGACGAAACCCCTCTATAAAATCCTCATAAGAGTAGCTTTGATGAAATGTTACAAATTCTACTCTAGCTTCATTTTTTACAGCATTGTAAATATAATTATTATCCTGTTCAGTTTTATCATTTTTAGAGATGCTATCAAATATCTCTTTTTGACTTTTTTCATCTTCTATCATAGAAATAATTTTTTGATAATTATGTGTTTTACCGACTCCTGGAGGTCCGTATAAGATTATGTTTTTTATATTCATACTATTTCTTTGTCCAAATTGTAAAGTTTTAGTGACGCTTATTTCATCTTCAAGAATTTTTATATCATACTTTTGTGCTATC
>JAFGVR010000168.1 GCA_016937915.1 Campylobacterales bacterium
AGCTAACATTGCAATTATTCATCACCATAATAGCTTTGGATACACTATCTTTTTCAAAAATTTGTTTATTTAATTTAGAAACAATAGAACCTATTTTCTTTTCCATGTATTAAGCCTTATAAAAGTTTGGAGTGAAGCTACAAAATAAAGGATGAAATTATAACACAATATAATTTGTGTTATAATCTGTGTTTTATATTTATAAGGATTTTTAATGGCTACAAAAGAACATTCATTTGATATAAGTGCAAAGATAGATATGCAAAATTTTAAAAACGCTATGAACTTAGTGGAAAAAGAGGTTGTGAACCGTTACGATTTTAAGGGTACACCTTATGAGATAAACTATAAAGAGAAAGATAAACTCTTAGTTTTAGTAGCGTCTAGTGATAATAAGCTGGATGCCTTAAAAGATGTAGTGGTATCAAAACTTTTAAAACAAAACCTAAACTCTAAGGTGCTTGAGGAGTTAAGGGTAGAAGATGCATCTGGAGGAACTAGAAAAGCTACATTTAAAGTGGTTGATTATATAGAATCAAAAGAAGCTAAAAAGATAGTAGCTGAGATAAAAAAACTCAAACTAAAAGTAAATGCTCAGATAGAGGGCGATAGCATCAGAGTCAAGGGTAAAAAACTTGATGAGCTTCAACAAGTTATAAGAGCTATTAGAGAGATGGAGTGGGATGCACCTTTGGTTTTTGATAACATGAGGTAAGAGTATGGAGAAGATGAGCATAGAGGAGGCTGCTTCTTTTTTTGGGGTATCAAAAGAGGCTATCCATAACCGTATAAGACGAAACTCCTTAGAGTGTGTAGTTGAAGAGGGTATAAAATATGTACTAGTTGATAAAACCGATAAAACACCTCAAAAGCGTATGACAAATACAAAAGTAGTTCAAAGCGGGGTAGAGAAATATTATCAGCTATTAGATGAACAAAATAAAAAGTTAGAATTAAAGGTTCAAAAATTAGAGGATGAAGTTAGATTATTAAGGGAACAAAAAGAGCAGATGCTTCTATCTGAAATGCAAAAGATAGAAGATATATATATCCAAAAAGATGAACAATTGAAAAATATCTTATCTGCAATATCAACTAAATTTATATCACATCAACATAATCAAGTAGATGCAGATGTTGAGGTGGTTGAATTAGATGATATGAAAAAAGATGAGCCTATCGAGTTAAAAAAGTATTTAAAAGATAGTGGTTATTCTAAAAAAGAGTTGAAAAAAATTTATAAAAAAATTTTTAAAAAAGCTAAAAAAGATGATAGATTTAGAATCAAAAATGATAGTTGTTATTTAGATTTCGTTCGCTATGATTATGGTGATTTATTTTAAGGATTAGATTTTGGATAGTCAGATAGCAAAGAGAAAAACACTCCTTTTTGTAACACTTACACTTATTTTATTTTCAATTATTTTATTTGTAATGATTTATATAAATCAAAAAAATAGATTGGAAAATTTGGAAAAAGAGTATCAAAAAAGGATAACTACATCTTATGAAAAGGTTCTTGAAAAACATAAAGAGTTTTATGAGTATAGATTAAAAGCAAATATAAACTCAAAAGGGGTTAAAGAGGCTTTTGCAGCAAGAGATAGGGAAAAACTTTTAGACCTAGTGATAGATAGATGGAAAGTGTTAAAGGATGAAAATCGATATTTGGAGATTATGCATTTTCACCTACCAAATGGTGAATCGTTTTTAAGGGTTCATAAACAAGATAAATATGGTGATAATATAGCTGATAAGAGATCTATGGCAAATGCGATGCACACTCTTCAAAAACCTCTATTTGGATTTGAAGCTGGTATATATATGCTTGCGTATAGAACATTTTTGCCTATATTTTATGAAAGTAGATATATAGGTTCAGTTGAGTTTGGGAGCAGACCTGATCAGATACTTCATGAGATGGTTTATTATAACGATATAAAAGGGGCTTTATTTGTTAAAGATGATAAGAAGATAATCGCTTATAAAGAGAAGAGTGATTTAAAAATAGGTGATTACTCACTTCAATACAGTACTCTTGATGACAAAAATCTCATATACAGACTTCCAAAAGATTACAACCTTGATAAAGATATAAAAATAGATGTAGGCTCAAAAAATTACGCTGTTTATGTTTTTGATCTTAAAGATTATGAGGGTAAAACAAGTGCTAAAGCGGTTTTTTATCACGATATAACAGATGTAAATAGCCAATTTATAAATACGGTTACAAAACTTGCTGTTTTATTAGTTGGGCTTCTTATATTTTTGATGGTGGTTATCAACTATGGATTTAGAGTGATAATAAATAAACTTGATTTTACAAATCAAGAGCTAAAAAAAACAAATATCTTTTCTCAATCTATTTTAGATAATTCACCTCACGCCATAGTAGCTACAGATAAAAGTGGTATGATAACTCTTTTTAATAAAAAAGCTCAGAGCCTTTTAGGGTATAAAGAGGATGAGCTTTTATATAGATCTACACCTGAGATTTTTCATAAAAAAGAGCAGATAATACAAAAGGCAAAAGAGTATTCTAAAGAGTTAAATGCAGATATAAAACCAAACTTTGAATTATTTGTTGCAAAAACAGATAGGGGTTTACCAAACGATGATGAGTGGATATATGTGGATAAAAATGGTAAAGAGATATTTGTATCACTTCATATCACATCACTTCAATATGCAAATGGAGATACAAATGGATATCTTGGCATCGCAAAAGATATAACAGAGTCAAAAATAAAAGAGAAACAGATAAATGATTATGTCAAACTAATAGATAAAAATATCATAACATCTTCAACAGACTTAGATGGAAATATCACTTATGTATCTGAAGCTTTTTGTGAGATAAGTGGTTATAGCAAAGATGAACTTATAGGTCAAAATCATAAGATAGTAAAACATCCAGATATGAGTCAAGATGTTTACAAAGAGTTATGGGAAACAGTTATTAATGATAAAATATGGCGAGGTGAGATAAAAAACAGAAAAAAAGATGGTGGATACTACTGGGTGTATGCATCTATCTCACCAACATACGATTTTTATGGTGTAAAAACAGGTTATACAGCTATAAGACAAGATATAACAGATAAAAAACTTATAGAGCAGATATCTATCACAGATGGACTTACCAATCTTTTTAATAGAAGACATTTCAACGAACTATTCCCAAAAATCATAAACTCTGCAAAAAGAGATAATGGGCTGGTTTCATTTTTGATAATGGATATAGACCATTTTAAACAATACAACGATACTTATGGGCATCAAGGTGGTGATGATGTCCTCATACGCGTTGCAAAAGCTATCAAAGATAGTCTTAAAAGAGCGGATGATTACTGCTTTAGGCTTGGTGGTGAAGAGTTTGGGGTGATATTTAAAACTGATGATAAACAAAAATCACAAGAGTTTGCAAACTTGATAAGGAAAAATATAGAGGCTCTAAAAATCATCCACAGTGGTAATAGTGCTAGTGAGTATGTAACTGCATCTATGGGGCTTGTTTGTAAAAATGCAAATGAGATAAAAGATGATGATGAGGTTTACAAAGAGGCTGATGACTTGCTATATAAAGCAAAAGAGTCTGGTAGAAATAGAGTTTGTTTTTAATAGACTTCTTGCATAAATGCAAGGAGTCCTTTCTCTTAAAAGAGAAAGACTTTAGTGCCAAAACAAGGGAACCGCTTTTCACTTAAGTGAAAATGTTTCTTTAGAAGCGGCTAGCGTAGCAAAAATGGACTTCGTTCATTTTGCGTTATATGAGTTCTGTAAGAACTCTAATGTATAGGTTGTAATTATGAAAAAAGTAGTATCTTTAGCATTAGTTTGTACTTTTGCACTCTCTTCTGAGATTAATTTATCAAAGGGTTGGAATCTTATTTCACTTGGTGATGATAATAACCTCTCAAACACTCAAGAGATAGATGAAAAGTATAAAAATGCAAATGTCGTATGGAAGTATAATAATGGTTGGATAGTGCATTCTAAAAATGAGCAGATAGCAAATCTGATACAAAACTCACCTTATGCAACTATGCAAAATATATACAACAATGAGGGTTTTTGGGTATATAACTCAGTTGATGAAAATATATCGGTTAGCGATGGTTTTAGTACACCTACGCTAGGGAGTGATGCTTGGCAACTTGTGGGAGTTTCACAAGATACAGATATACAACAATTTTTTGAACAAAATAGTGATGTTGATTTGGCTTGGGTTTATGAAGATAACAAATGGCTTGTTTATGCAGATGATGTTTCAGCGAGCTATGAGACATTTAGTGTTGTAAAAAAAGCTCAAGGGGTGTGGATACATAAAACAGCTACAAATACAGAGTCTAATGATATAGAGATAACATCACAGATAAAAATAGACCAGTTTGGTTATCTTCCAAATATGCAAAAGGTAGCTATTATCTCCGTCCCAAAACTAGGTTTTAATGCTGGTGAGTACTCAAAACTATCAGATACTTTAGAGGTTAGAGATAAACTTGATGATAGTGTTGTGTTTGAGTCAAGTGCAGTTTCATATAAAGATGGTGCAGTTGATGCTGACTCTGGAGATGAGGTTTATAGATTTGATTTTACTGAGTTAAAAAAAGAGGGTGAATACTACATATATGATAAGGTAAATAAAGTAGCGTCGTATAGTTTTAAAATCTCAAACAGTGTATATGATGATGTGTTAAAACAAGCTATGAAAACATTTTTTTATCAACGAGCTGGATTTGCAAAACAAACACCTTTCGCAGATGAAAAATGGGTAGATGGGGCTAGTCATCTAGGTGTACAACAAGATAGTGATGCAAGGCTTATCAACCCATCAGACCCATATATATCAGATGCAAACACATCAAAAGATTTGAGTGGGGGTTGGTACGATGCGGGTGATTTTAACAAGTATGTGACTTATGCAGATGGGGCTTTGCATGAGTTGTTATTTGCTTATGAGCAAAATAAAAATATATTTTGTGATGATACAAATATCCCTGAATCAAATAACACCATACCAGATATACTTGATGAGGTAAAGTATGAGCTTGATTGGTTGCTTAAGATGCAACTAGAGGATGGTTCTGTTATACATAAAGTTGCATCTATAGAGTGGGATGATGTATCACCACCTAGCACTGATGCGATATATAGAAGATATTCATCTACTAGCGCATCTGCTACTATCTCACTTGCTGGGGTTATGGCTCATAGTGCTATAGTTTTTAAAGATATAGATGCAAACTATAGCGATAAGCTAAAGACAAGTGCCATAAAAGCTTGGCAGTATATGATGACAAATGAAGATTTTATCTTAACAGATTTTGATAATGATGGGTTTGTAAATGCAGCGGCTAAGGATTCCCTAACTGATAGAAGAAAAAACCTTTTAAATGCAGCTATATATCTGTACCTTTTAACACAAGATGAGAGTTATCATGAGTATATAAAAGCAAATATCAGTGTAGCTAGGATAATGAGTGATGATAAATATCTACAATACGATGCTATGGATGAAGAGTCTCAAAATAGTTTGCTTTACTATACAAAAGGGATAAGTGTTGATGAGAACTTGTCATCAAATATAAAAAATAACTATATTTATGGTCTCTCAAACCCTTATGTTGATTTTGCACCACTTAAACAAGCTAGAGATGATATAGATGGTTATGGTTCTTATATAGATGCCTACTATTGGGGTAGTAACAGGGCAAAATCTCATGCAGGTAGTGTTTTGATCAACAGTGTTGTGTATGATTTGGATGTGAATGAAACAGAGATAAAAGGTTATGCTCAAAACTATCTTCATTATGTTCATGGGTTAAATCCACTTGCAAAAGTGTATCTATCAAATGCTTCATCACTTGGTGCAAAGAACTCTGTAGATGAGTTTTACCATATGTGGTTTAGTGATAATACAATATACGATAATGTAAACACATCATACGGACCACCACCAGCATATCTAGTTGGTGGTGCAAATAGCTATTATGAATCAGATGATGTTTATATGCCATCATCATCACAGCTTCTTATGGATCAACCAAATGCAAAAAGCTATAAAGATTTTAACGATATCGAGTATCTATCTTACATGATAACTGAAAACTCTATAACTTATCAAGCTGCATACATAAGACTTTTAAGCACCCTTATCAAAAACTATAGAGATGAGGATTTTGTTAGTGAACAAAAGATAAAAAGCTACAGTTTTGATAGTGACTTGGATGGTTGGGGAGTTTCATATAGTGGAGCTTGTGAGGTATCTTTAGATGCAAACTCTTCACTGCTTGTTAGTTCTCGCTCACACAACTATGATGGGGCTTTTGTAGATGTTACAAACTTTTTAAAAGCTGATACACTTTATGTTATAAGAGCTGATATGAAAAGAGGAGGTGTCAATAGTGACAGTTACAACCTTATGGCAAAAATATCTTCTCCAACTCCTGTTTATAGACTTTTAAATCGCATAACAGTTAGTGATGATGCATCTTATAAGATGAGAGCTTTTGCATCTTTTACTCAAAGTGAGTTAGACGCAGGTGTTAGTTTGTATATAAATAGTGGCAGTTATAAAGACAACTACTATATACAAAACCTAGAGATAGTTCAAAATACCCTAGATGCTACAAAAGATGAGAGTGAGAGCATCATAAAGATAAGTAGTTCAAACATAGTTGATCCACAAGGTGATGCCATGAGACTAAAAGGGATAAACTTAGTAGCTTACGATGATGACTCAGATGCACTAACATTTATGAACTACAGTTACTATAACTACGATAAAGATGATTTTTATAAGATAAAAGCACTTGGTTTTAACTCTGTTAGAGTTGCACTTTGGTATAAGTATTTTGAAACTGATATGGGGTTTGAGTGGTTAGATACTATCATCTCATGGGCTAAAGAGGCGGGTGTGTATGTGGTTTTAGATATGCACGCTCCAGATGGTGGAGGTTTTCAAGGGCCAGATAACACTACAGTTTTTTGGGATGATACAGTGTATCAAAACAGTTTTGTAGAGCTTTGGAAGCAGATAGCTAGTAGATATAAAAACAACTCTACAGTTGCAGCTTATGATCTTTTAAATGAGCCATGTCCACATACTCAGTCATCATATATAACCCTTATGAAAAACACTATAGATGCTATAAGGGTGATAGATAAGAACCATATCATAAATGTTGAACAAAGCTTTAGTGATGATAATGAGCCATTTATCTTAGATGGGTATGAAAATATACTTTATGATTTTCACTTTTATGACCCTTGGAGTTTTACAAGTTCACAAGATACCATCTATAACTCATCAAATATAAACGATACAGTAGTTGAGAATATATTTAGAGAATATGCAGATTTTTATGATGGGTATCTTTTTCATGTTAGCGAGTTTGGGCAGATGAGAGATTTCATAGAGTCTAAAAACTCTTCACTATGGTTAGAAAAAGTGTATGAGCTTTTAGATGAGTATGGTGCAAGTTACCATTACTGGAACTATAAAGGTTCTGTTTTTGGTCTTTATGATGGGGTAAATGCTTTTTCACAAAACTCACCATATAGCCAGACGCTAGAGGATATTTTTATACAAAACAACGGAGAATAGATGAGATACTTTTTACTTTTTATCACTTTTATAAATATAGTTTTTGCAAAAGAGTATGTGATTGGATTTGCACAAGATACTTTGGCAAATGACTGGAGAGCTGCTCAGGTGCAAGAGGTGCGTGATGAGGTGGCAAAACATCCGCATCTAAAACTTATAGTAAAAGATGCAAAAGGTAAAGTATCAAATCAGATAAGAGATATACAGAGGTTTATAAATGATGAGGTTGATTTTATCATCACAAGCCCTATAGATGCAAAAGTAACTTCACTAGTTTTAAAAAAAGCGATAGATAAGGGTATAAAAGTTATTTTGATAAGTAGAGGTGTTCAAACACAAGATTATGATGTTTTTATATCTCCAAATAATTATCAAATAGCAAAAGATAGTGCTAAATATCTTTTAAAACAGATGAACTATAAAGGTGTTGTTTTGATGCTAGAGGGTGTTAAAGGTGCTACTTCAACACTTGAGAGGACAAAAGGGTTTGAAGAGGTTGCTAGTAATTATAAAGATATCAAGGTAGTAAAAAGAAGAGCAAACTATCTAAGAAGTGATGCTATAAAAGTTATGGAACAGTTGTATAAAGATGGTATCAAGTTTGATGCGATATTTTCACAAAGCGATTCTATGCTTATAGGTGCTAGAGAGGTTATGAAAAGGCTTAAAAAACCTTTAGTTGATTCAGTTGGGATAGATTATATAGGTGAAGCTAAAGAGGCTATATTAAACGGTGAACAATTAGCAAGCTTTACATATCCTACATCTGGATGCGAGGGTGTTATGGCCATAGTAGATTTGATAGACAAAAAAGAGATACCAAAAAATATAATTTTAGATACAGTTATGGTTACAAAAGATAATGCGAATTTAATAAAACCACTATTTTGATTAGGAAAGAAAGATGTTAAAAAATAAATTATTTTTACATATAGGTTTGGTTATAACTATTGTACTTTTAGTAAATGGTTTGATTTATTATAAGAATGTAAATGATATATTTGATGTACAAGTAAAGACGGATATAGATAGTGACCAAAAAGAGGTTGCCAATTATTTTATAAAACTAAAAGATAATCTATTTAGATTATCAGCTGAGATAATCTCAAATGATGAGCTAAAATCATCTATGAATCTTATCTCGTTTTATGAAGATCCAAATGATTATGTTAAAGAGACTTTTGATTATGAAAAAAGATCTTTAGTGGAGCTTTCTAAAAAATGGATAAAAGATTCTTCACACTATTCGTTAGAATTTTTTGATACTGGCATGAATTTAGTAGCAGTAAATAGAGTTTTTGATGAAGCTAAAGTGATAGGTTATAGATCTTATGATGCAGATGCTCAGAAAAAATTTATAGATTATACAAGATTAAAAGAGAGTGCAGAACCATCTTTGATAGCGTTAGATAAAAAAGATTTACAAAATTTCAAGCTAGATTTTTCCCAAGATAGAGTTTTGATAAGTTATCTAAATACTGTATATCTTGATGATCTTCTTGTGGGATATGTAAGGATTATAACTTGTATAGATCAACAAAAACTAAAATCTATAAACGATGCTATAAATCTTCCACTCGTTTTATATACAAATCAAGATATTTATCTTTTTCCAAGTGAAGATATTAAAAATAGATTTAGTGATATAAAAGTATCTAATAATTATAGACTTATTAGTAAAGATATATTTGATGATAAAAAGTTTTTAAAAGCTTTGTTTATAGTAGATAAAACAGTTGTAAATGAACGAATGGATGAGATCTTAATCCAGTTGGTTGAACTTTGGATTATTATCCTTATAGTGGCATTTTTGGTTTCTGCTTATTTTGTAAATAGATCTGTTTTAACACATATAGATGATATGAAAGCTATTATAGAGGATATAAAAAATGGTAAATTTAAACAAAGCGTTAAGATAGAAAAAAATAATGAGTTGTCTATGATAGTAAATGATTTTTACGATTTATCTGCAGAGTTGCATAAAAATATCGCTTTTTTGAAGAGTTATGAACTTGCTATGGATGAATCAAGTATCGTTTCAAAATCTGATCTTAGTGGAAAAATAACTTTTGTAAATGATAATTTTTGCAAAATCTCAGGTTATACAAAAGATGAGGTTATTGGAAAATCTCATAACATAGTGAGACATGAGGATAACTCACCAGAGATATTTAAAGATATGTGGGAGACAATAAAAGATAAAAAAGTTTGGAAGGGTGTTATAAAAAACAAAGGTAAACTTGATGACTACTGGATAGATGTTGTAGCAATCCCTATCCTTGATGAGAACGATGATATAGTTGAATATATGGCAGTTCGTCACGATATAACTGAGGTTATAAACCAAAAAGAGAAGTTAGATAGTATAGCAAATACAGATGCCCTAACAGGACTTGGAAATAGATATAAAATAAACAACGATATAAAGGGTAGTATTTGCCCAGCTTTAGCTATCATAAATATAGATAACTTTTCACAATTAAATGATTTTTATGGTGAAGAGAATGGAGATTTTATCATTAAAGAGTTTGGTAAAAAATTGCAAGAGAGTTTAGATGAAAGAGATTGCTCTTTTTACCATATACAAGGTGATGAATACGCTGTATTTAATCAAAATATAGGTAAAGATGAGTTTATGAAAAATCTTATTTTTATAAAGTCGAAAATTAGTAACTCTACAATTAAAATAGGTGATGAAGATATCACATTTAATTTTACAACTGGTGTATCTTTTGAATCTAAAGATAAGATATTTATAACAGCAGATATGGCACTAAAAGTTGCAAAAAGGCAAAATAATGATCTAATCGTGTATAGTGATGATGTGTCTTTAAATGATGAATATGAAAATAATATCAAATGGACGAAAAAGATAATAGAAGCTATACAAAATGATAAGATAGTCCCAGTATTTCAACCTATAGTAAATAACCAAACAGGTAAATGGGAGAAGTATGAATCTCTTGTTAGGATAGATGATGGCGATAGGCTGATATCACCATTTTTCTTTTTAGAGATATCTAAAAAAACAAAACACTACACACAAATCACAAAGATAATGATAGAAAAAACTTTTGAAGAGTTCAAAGATAAAAAGTTAGAATTTTCTATAAATTTAACTGTTGAAGATATCTTAAATCAAAAGATAAAAGATTTTATATTTGAGATGTTAAGTCGTTATAACATAGGTGATAGGGTTGTTTTTGAGATAGTTGAATCTGAGTCTATAGAAAATTTTGATGATGTTTTAAATTTTATAGATATGATAAGGGAGTATGGTTGTAAGATAGCTATAGATGATTTTGGAACAGGTTATAGTAATTTTGAGTATCTTTTAAAACTAAAAACTGACTATGTAAA
>JAFGVR010000169.1 GCA_016937915.1 Campylobacterales bacterium
ACCAATAAGATACAATATCTTATTGGTGGGGTAAATATAAAACAAGCTCCGATTATAAACAACTTGATAAATTTTTAAAACAGTTCAACACTCCATCAGAGGGGGAGTTAAAAAAACTTATAGCTAGTGGTGGATTATCACAAAAGTCTTGGATTTTACTTGCAAATGTATATTCAACTAAAGGGGAGTTTGAAAAAAGTATAGAGATATATAATGAGCTTTTAAAAGTAAAGGATGAAAACTCAAAACAGCTCCTTTTTTTACTTGGAACTACATACTATAAGGCAGGTTTTTTAGAGAGGGCTAGACAGATTTTTTTGGAGATTTTAAAAACAAATCCTAGAACTATACAGGCTCTTCACTACCTTTTATTGGTTTATGAACAAATGAGAAATTACAAAGATGCATTAGATGTTTTAGAACCATTAGAGGAGCTTGGTGAAGATATTACAAAACAAAAAACATATCTTTTGAGTATGTCTGTTTTAAATGATCCAAAATTTTTACAAACCCAAAAGGTTGAACAACTTATACAGATATATAAGCAAGATTATGCAAGTGTGCATCTTATATTTGAATATCTTTTTAGAGTAGATCCAAAAAGGGCTTGGGAAAATTTTGATAGTTCACAAAGTGAACTGTTAGTTGATCTGTTATGGCAAATCAATATTAAGGATTTGGATTTAGATATAATTACAAAAAATAGTTATCTCAGAGAACTTTATAGTGCAAGAGGTGATTTAAATTTAGTTACAAATAGTAATATTTTTGAATTTGATGTTTTGATAAATTTGCGAGGTAAGTCAAATGCGACATTGAAGTTTGATTATTTTTGTGATAATTGTAAACATACATCCCCTTTTGCTTTTAACAGGTGTTCAGTTTGTCATAGTGTAGATAATTTAAAAATAGAGTTTAGTTTAGTAAAAGATTATAGTAGGAATTTTGGTGAAGAAAATAACTCTTTTCAGTGATGGAAGTGCACTTGGAAACCCTGGACCTGGTGGTTATGGGACTATCATTAGATATGGTAAACATGAAAAAGAGCTAGTTGGCGGTGAGAGTCATACCACAAATAACAGGATGGAACTTTTAGGGGTTATAGAGGGTTTAAAAGCCTTAAAAGAGCCTTGTGAGGTGGATGTGGTGTCTGACTCTTCCTATGTTATCAAAGCTATAAATGAGTGGCTTGATGGATGGATAAAAAAAGATTTTAAAAAAGTGAAAAATGTTGATTTGTGGCAAGAGTATGTAGATGTTTCAAAACCACACAAGATAAATGGTATATGGGTGAGAGGGCATGATGGACATGAGGAAAACGAGCGGTGTGACAAACTTGCAAGAGATGAAGCAACTAGACAAAAGGGGTTGTTAAGTGATTGAAAATATCGAAAAATTAGAAGAGAAACTGGGATATAAGTTTAAAACTCAAAATCTCATTACCGAAGCGCTGACACATAAAAGCTATAAGCAGCCCTACGATAATGAGCGTCTTGAATTTTTAGGGGATGCTGTATTAGACCTCATAGTTGGTGAGTATCTATACAAAAAATTTGCAAAATCAAATGAGGGTAAACTATCTAAAATCCGTGCATCACTTGTAAATGAGCAGGGGTTTGACAAACTTGCAAAATATCTAGATTTGGGTAGTTATATACTTCTGTCAAATGCAGAGGAAAATAACGGTGGTAGAGAAAAACCATCACTTTTGGCTAATGCTTTTGAAGCAGTCATAGGGGCTATATATCTAGAATCTGGTTTAGAGGTGGTAAATAAGATAGCTGTAGAGCTTATAGAGAAAAATCACAAAAGCATCACACTTGATTCTTTATTTCGTGATTTTAAAACGACACTTCAAGAACTAACACAAGCTAGGTATGGTTTAACACCTGATTATAAGGTGGTCTCAACTAGTGGACCTGACCATAAAAAAGAGTTTGAGGTAGCTGTATTTATAGAAGATAAAGAGTATGCAAAGGCAGTTGGCAAAAGCAAAAAAGCTGCACAACAAGAGGCTGCTAAAAAAGCTATAGAGATTTTAAAAGGATAATTTTTGAACAGTTTTGGAGAGAGATTAAGATTTTCCACTTTTGGTGAGAGTCATGGCAAGGCGATAGGATGCATCCTTGATGGTGTTCCAGCTGGACTTGATATAGATGAAGAGTTTATCCAAAAAGAGTTAGATAGAAGAAAACCTGGTAAAAGTGAGTTTGAAACTGCTAGAAAAGAGGATGACAAGGTTGAGATACTTAGTGGTGTATTTGAGGGGAAATCTACTGGTACACCCATAGCGATGGTGATATATAACACAAACCAAAAATCAAAAGATTACTCAAACATAAAAGATGTTTTTCGCCCAGGTCACGCTGATTTTACATATTTTCACAAATACGGCATCAGAGATTATAGAGGTGGTGGAAGAAGCTCAGCTCGTGAAACTGCCGCAAGAGTTGCCGCTGGAGCCATCGCAAAACTGATGATAAGGGAGCTTGGCATCGAAGTGGAAAGTGGCATCTGTGAGATAGATGGGATAAAATGTAACACTTATGATTATGAATATGCGAAAAAAAGTATCATCTACTCTTTAGATGCTTCAAAAGAGGAGGCTCAAAAAGATGCTGTTTTAAAAGCTAAAAATGATCACGACTCAGTTGGTGGAGTTGCAAGGGTAGTTATTAAAAATGCACCAGTTGGACTAGGTCAACCACTTTATTATAAACTTGATGGTGTACTAGCAGATGCTATGATGGGGTTAAACGCTGTAAAAGCTGTAGAGATAGGTGATGGTGTTTTAAGCTCATCTGCAAAAGGCTCAACAAACAATGATGAGATAAGAGCAGATGGATTTGAGAGTAACCATGCTGGTGGGATTTTAGGTGGCATCAGTAATGGTGAGGAGATAGTTTTAAATATTTATTTTAAACCAACTCCATCTATATTTAAAGAGCAGCACACTGTAACAACTTCAAACGAAGAGGTTTACTTCTCACTAAAAGGGCGTCATGACCCATGTGTAGCGATTCGTGGAAGTGTGGTTTGTGAATCTATGGCAGCTTTGGTTATTGGTGATATGTTGCTTTTAAATATGGGAAGTAAAATTGATGGATTAAGGAGGTATTACAGATGAAGATAGCAATTTATGTTTTACTAGGTCTTTTAGTTGTTGGTGGAATGGTATATAAAGCTATGAGTCCAGCTGATTATAAACATCCGCTTCACAGATAGAGGTGTCTTATGGCACTTATACATTTAGTAGTAGATGATGATTATATAGAATCATTTGTTAAGTCGTTTGATAGAGATAGGATAAAGATAGTTGAGAGAGATTTTGAGTTAAATAAAAAAAAATTTCAAGATTTATTGAGTATCTATCAAAACAATTCAGATCACTTTGAATCTTTCTATCAAGGTGTGGACTCGATTTTAAAATCAAAACTTTTTGATGAGCAGTTAGATGAGATTTTAAAATCTATCTCATCTATTGATGAAAATGTAAGTAAACAGTTTGAATCATATCTAAATACAATCATCTTAAATATGCAAACAAAGATAAATAAATATAAAAAATCTGTATATTTTGATAATGAAATGGTAAAAGATATAGATTTTCAAGGATGCACTATCCCATTTTTTATAGATGAGAGTAAAAATAGAGTTATTTTACTTGGCATCTCTGCAAAAAATTAGATAAAAAATATAATTCTTTTTTAATATTTTGATATAGAATTAAAGAGGATTATATTTATTATTATTTATAAAAAAGAAAAAAATTGAACTTGTTGCACTTAGTAACAAATACTAAAATCTCCCCAAAAACTAGGAATATCTAAGCTATTTTCTTGTTATAATACCTCCAACATATAAGAGTAAATTATGTTTATTACTAAAGCTTATCAGTAATATATATTATAGTTAAGGAGAAACAATGGATAATAAAAAATCTACAAAAGATTTAGAATTATCTAGCAGAAGTATAATGCACCCTTTTTTCAAGACCAGTAAAACAAGTTTTCTTATTCCACCTCTTTACGATACCAGTGGTAACAGTTTTACT
>JAFGVR010000170.1 GCA_016937915.1 Campylobacterales bacterium
AAAGTTTTAATTGGTCCATTTGAAGATGAGAAAGAGGCTAGAGAAGCACTAAAAGTGATCAAAAATACTATAGAGCCTGCTTCATTTTTAGTTAGATATTAAGGGTTAGACTTGATTTATTCTAAACAATTTATACTAGATCAATTAGCACCTATAGCTGTATATTCAAAAATAAAAAATCTTTTTTTAACTGATGTTACATATTTATTTGAGAGTGCTGGTCAGAGTGATGGTAACTATAGTTTTATATGTGTAGGTGCAAGAGAGAGATTACAGTATGTAGATGGTAAAACTATTTATACAGATTCTTTCTCAAAAGAGTATATTATAGATGAAACTCCTTTTAGTTTTTTAAAAAATTATTATAAAAAGATAGATGAAAATGTTTACAAAAGAGCTACGCAGGATTTGAATGTTGGATATGTTGATGGTTTTATAGGCTATATCGGTTATGATATGGTGAAAGTTTTTGAACCAAAGTTGTCAAAATCAATGCAAAATCTAGTAGATGAATTGAATACACCTGATTTAGATTTAATACTTCCAAAACTTGTTTTAGTTTATTCACATAAAGATCATAGAATAACTTTAATTTCAACTCTTAAAGATTATGCCCAAAAGTTTGATTTTATCCACGATGAGTTAAAAGGAACATATACATATAAGCATTTGATAAGAAATATAGGTGATGATAAAGGCACTTTTGCCCATTCAAAAGAGAATTTTTTTGAGATGATAGACAAATCAAAAGAGATGATAAGAAGTGGTGATGTTTTTCAAGTACTTATGACAAACCGTTTTGTTAGAAATATACAAGTTGATCCATTTAGCTTCTATCGTATATTACGCACTAAAAATCCATCACCATATATGTTTTTGATGGAATATGAAGATTTTAACCTTGTTGGTAGTTCACCAGAAGTTATGGTTAGATTAAAAGATGGAAAACTTCTTCTAAGACCAATAGCTGGAACTAGAAAAAGGGGCAAAAACGAACAAAGAGACTTGGAATTGGAAGCTGAACTTTTAGCAGATGAAAAAGAGCTGGCTGAACATCTAATGCTTATAGATCTTGGTAGAAATGATGTGGGCCGTGTTGCAAAAACTGGAAGTGTAAAAGTTGAAAATATGATGCACATAGAGCGATATTCTCATGTTATGCATATAGTATCTGATGTGGTTGCTGAGCTTGACGATGACAAAGATATGTTTGATCTTTTTATGGCTACATTCACAGCTGGGACAATGACTGGAGCTCCAAAGATAAGAGCTATGGAATTGATAGCTGAGTTTGAGGGATTAAAAAGAGGTTTTTATAGTGGTAGTATAGGTTACTTTGGTTTTGATGGAAATATGGACAGTGCCATAACCATAAGAACTGCTATGGTAAAAAATGATAAAGTTATCCTTCAAGCTGGTGCTGGGGTAGTAGCTGATAGCCAACATGAACTTGAATACCTTGAGGTTAAAAATAAACTTGGTGCATTGATACACTCACTAGAGGATTTAGACTAATGAAAAAACTATTTGCAATATTTGGTGATCCTGTATCACATTCTCGTTCACCTATAATGCATAATATGGTTTTTAGAAATTTAAACTACGATGCTTGTTACACAAGAGTTCATCTAAAAGATGGCTCAAAACTAAGAGATACTTTTTTATCTATGAAATTAGATGGTGCAAATATAACTGTACCATATAAAGAGGAGGCTTTTAGAGCTTGTGATGAGATAAGAGGTTTCGCAAATACTGCTGGTGTCGTAAATACAATTATAAATGAAAATGGTCGTTTAATAGGTTATAACACAGATGCTGATGGATTTATTGTTAGTATAGATGAATTTAAAGATATAGAGAAAGTTTTAATAATTGGTGCTGGTGGAACTGCAAAAGCATTAGCTCTTAAATTTATGGAAGAAGATGTAAAAACTTATGTTTTAAATAGAAGTGAAGGAAATTTGGCTTTTTTCAAGGATAAAGTGACTGAAACTTTTACATGGAATGGATTTAAATCTTATAAATTCAATCTAGTGGTAAATACGACTAGTGCTGGGTTGAGTGATGAATGTTTGCCTGCTCCTATAGATATTTTAGAAGATATTTTTAAAAATAGTTCATACGCAGCAGATGCTATATACGGAAAAACTACACCATTTATTAAAATGGCTCAAAATTACAATTTACTTTGTAAAGATGGTTCAGATATGTTACTAGGGCAGGGAGTCCTTGCAAGTCAATTATTTATAGATAAAGTTTTTGATATAAAAACAATTTACAAAGAGATGAAAAAAAGCTTCGTTTTATAAAGAGTTTGATATCAAAAGATTATTTATTATCAGACATGCAAAATCAAGTTGGCGTGATTTGAGTTTAGATGACTTGGATAGACCGTTAAATAAAAGAGGTAGGAGAGACGCTTCTTTTATGGGAAAATTTTTAAAAAATAAAGGTATATCCCCAGATATTATTATATCGAGTCCCGCATTAAGAGCAAAAAAAACTGCCATCTCTATAGCTTCTGAATTGAAATATAAAAAAGAAATTTTATTTGATAAAGATATATATGATAAATCAGCAATGCAGATATTAGAAAAAATTAAGATGCTAGATGACAAGTATGAATCTATTTTTTTATTTGGACATAATCCAGAGTTAAATAAATTGTCAAATATATATGTTGGATTTGATCAAAATATAGTGACTTGTGGGGTTCTAGAGATAGAGTTTAGTTGTAATAAGTGGATAGAGGTAGAAGCCATAAATTCTAAACTAATCTCTTATGATTATCCAAAAAAATATAATTAAAGGTTTTAGATGCAATACAGATATATAGGTAAAACAGGACTTCGTGTGACTCCGATTTGTTTGGGTACTATGACATTTGGAAGTTGGAGTGACGAGAGAGAATCTATAAAGATAATGGATAAAGCTTATGACTTTGGTATCAACTTTTTTGACACTGCGGAGCTTTATCCTGTTCCACCATTGGCATCTTATAGCGGTGAAACAGAGAACATCATCGGCAGATGGTTAAAAGATAAACCAAGAGATAAGATAATCTTAGCATCTAAAGTGGCTGGTGCGGCAAATGGTTGGTTTATACCACCTATTCGCCATGGTTTTACAGCGATTGATAGCTTTCATATAAAAAGAGCGGTTGAGGGTAGCTTGAAACGTTTGGGGACTGACTATATAGATCTTTATCAGATGCACTGGCCAGATACTGTTGTGCCGATAGAGGAGTCTCTCAAGGCATTTGATGAACTTGTAAAAGAGGGTAAAGTAAGGTATCTTGGAACTTCAAATGATAGTGCTTATGGACTTACAAAGGCAAATGAAACATCAAAAAGGCTTGGAATTGCAAGGTTTGAATCTATCCAAAACAACTTCTCACTAAATAATCCGCGTTTCTTGGATGAACTCTCAAGTGTGTGTAAAAATGAACAAATCTCACTTTTACCTTACTCACCACTTGCAGGTGGAGTTTTGAGTGGTAAATATAATGGCTGGAAATTTCCAGAAAACTCAAGGTTTAAAGAGTACAATGATAGTGATGAACCTAGAAAAAAAGGGCAACTTTACAGATTTGTAAATGATAAAGCTTTGGACGCAACAGCTAGATATATGCAGATAGCAGATAAACTTGGTATCTCAATAGTCACTTTGGCAGTGGCATACTCAAAACAGTTTGATTTTGTAGCATCTACTATCATAGGGGCTAGATATGCTCATCAACTAGATGAATCTTTTGCAGCTTTAGATATTAAACTAAGTAAAGATGTTATACAAGAGATAAAAGAGATACAATCGCAGATTATGTACCCGATGGGATAGAGGCAAATATAAGTATTCTTTTTGAATTATAAATAACTATGCAAAATCTCTTATTTTATAGGTTTATGTAGAGGTTATACCATCCGCAATTAATAGAAACATGAAATATTAAATGCTTTGAACAGTAATGGCAAAAGCAGTAACAATTAACATACAACATA
>JAFGVR010000171.1 GCA_016937915.1 Campylobacterales bacterium
ATGATGTGGGAGATAAGATATTAAAAAAACTATCAGAACTAACAAAGTCGTTCTTTAGAGTTGATGATGTAATAATAAGATATGGTGGAGAAGAGTTCATAATAATAATGAATAATATAGAGTATGAACAAGCTTTTATAAAAGCAGAAAAGTTTAGAGTTTTCATAGATGAGTGTAAATTGTTTTCAAATGATATACATGTAACATTAAGTTTAGGAATAACAAGATTTAGTACTAATGAATTTCAAGATGATGTAATAAAAAGAGCAGACAAAGCACTTTACATCGCCAAAGAGAATGGAAGGAATCAGGTTATAGAAGCTTCGTATTTTTAAATACTTCAAATATATCTAAAAAAATATCTATTTTTATAGGGAGATAGATAAAAAATAAAATTATAAATATGTATAACAGTAAAGTTCCCATGATGTTTTGGCTATCATAAAATTTAAAAGCTGTTCCAAAAGATTTTTTTACCCTGATGCCTAATGCATTTAAACTTACAATCTCATCTAGTAAAAGATGAACAATAAATCCAAAAAATAAAAATGCACCTGATATAGTAGAAAAAATCAAATCATAATCAAAAGCTTTATATAAAATATATGTAGTTATCTGAGCAAAAACTATCCCCATAGGTATGGAATGAAAGATGCCTCTGTGTGTGGTAAAACTGATAAAAAGTTGAAATAGAGTAATTCTTAATATCAAAGTTGATAAAAGCCAATATATAACTAAATAAAATATAGATAGATCGTTTGGTATAGCTAAAATCACTATCAAAGGTAAAAAAATTGATACGATTTTAAAAACTATCTGTATAGGCTTAGAGTTATCAGAATCTAAATCTGGCAGTACACCTCCAATAAGTGCTAATGCTAAAAGTATTATCGACTCTGTGGTTTGTATGATAGATGCAGAGTGCAGGGGTACTATAAGCACGCCTGATGATATAACTGCACCATTTACATGTTGTTCAAAAGAAGCCATATATATTCCATTATTTTTTATATGTATCATATTCATTTTTTATAACTATACGCAAATATATGTCAATTTGCTAAATTATATAGATGATTTTAAAACTGTTTTTTTATCATCTATATAATTCCCAAAAAAATTATAGGAGATTTATTTGATCAAAAGTTTGGTTGAATCTAAATTGTTTCAAAACTTTATTACAGGTTTGATAGTATTTAATGGCATTATTTTGGGATTGGCAACATCTAAGGATTTGATGCTTAATTATGGTGAATTGATAGATTCTATAGATAATTTAATAGTTGCTATATTTACTATTGAGATACTCATGCGTATATATGTCAATCGCATCGCTTTTTTTAAAGATCCTTGGAGTCTTTTTGACTTCTTTGTTGTAGCTATATCTTTATTTCCTGCTAGTGAAGAGTTGTCGATACTAAGAGTTTTAAGGGTACTTAGACTATTTAGACTTTTAACAATAGTTCCTCAGATGAGAGTGATTATAGCTGCTCTTCTTGGTGTGATACCTGGCATCATCTCAGTTTCTATGGTACTGCTTCTATTTTTCTATGTATTTTCCATTATGGCTACAAGCTTATTTGCAGATTCTTTTCCACAATGGTTTGGCACTCTTGGAGAATCTATGTACACACTTTTTCAGATTATGACCTTGGAGAGTTGGTCTATGGGGATAGCAAGACCAGTTATGGAGATATACCCTTATGCATGGATATATTTTGTGATATATATCCTCATAGTTACATTCATTATGGTAAATCTTTTTATAGGTATCATAATTGATGCTATATTTACTATAAAAGGGGAAGATGCCAAAGAGGAGTCTTTAGAGGATGAGGTTAGGGCGTTAAGAGGTGAGATAGCGGAGCTTAAATCTATTTTAAAAGATTCAAAAGATAGATAACAGATTTTGGATTGATGAAAAATATTAGTTTCAGATAATTTTGGCTAGAATCAAGCTTCTATTTATTTGAAAAAAAGAGGGTGATCATGCTTAAGTCTGTAAAATCAAAAGTTATTGTATCTATCTTAGCTATAAGTATTGTGGGTTTATTTGGGCTTAGTTATTATGTATCTACCACTCTTTATGAGATGTCAAATAAAAATATAAAACAGTCACTATCTATGCTTGGTGAATCTATATTTCAAACACTTACAGGGAGTATGCTCTTGGGTGATCCTGAAGTGGTAAAGGCAGCTGCGGATAATGCAAAAGAGATACATGGTATAGAATCTCTGCATATAGCAAAATCTAAAGCAGTTATAGAATCTTATGCACCAGATGAAAAATTTACAACAGATTCACTTATAATAAATGTTTTACAGACAAAAAAGACAGAAGTTATAGAGACAAATGAAAATGGTCATCATACTATCAGAATGATTAGACCTATGATAGCTGAACAAAAATGTTTGTCTTGTCATTATAATGCACAGGAGGGTTATGTCCTTGGTGCTATGGACTTGGTTATATCTCTTGATGGAAACGATGCAGATATAGCTTCGACAAATAGCTCACTTATAATTACTTTGATTGTTGGTGGTTTGATATTTTCCATCATGGCATCTATATTTTTTAAAACTGAAATCTTTAAACCTCTTCAAACATTAGAAGAGAGGATAGCTGATCTAGTTAGAGGTGATAAAGACTTAACAAAAAGACTTGCAGATAAAGATGGAAGTGAGTTTGGTAATACTGCAAAAGAGGTAAATAATTTTATAGAGATGATACAAAATACTATAAATGATATAAAATCGATTGCTAAAGAGAATCTATCAATAGCTTCTGAGATAGAGATATCTAGTCATGTTATAAAAAAGGGTACACAACAAGAACAAGCGATAGTCTCAGATACAACTTTACAAAGCAGACAAATAAAAACAACTTTAGAAAAAAGTATAGAAGCAGCTGAAGCTACACAAAAAACTGTGCTTGAAGCAAGAAATGAACTTGAAAATGCAAAAGGGGCTCTTGTCTCTTTAAGTGATGATGTTGAGAGTTTTGTGGAGAGTGAAAATGAGCTCTCAAATGAGCTTGTGAGTTTAAAAAATGATGCCGATCAGGTAAAAGATGTTTTAAATATCATCAAAGATATAGCTGAACAAACAAATCTTTTAGCTCTAAATGCTGCGATTGAGGCTGCAAGGGCAGGGGAGCATGGAAGAGGGTTTGCAGTAGTTGCTGATGAGGTTAGAAAACTTGCTGAGAGGACACAAAAAAGTTTAAATGAGATAGATATGAGTGTAAGTACGATAGTTCAGTCTATAAATGATGTGAGCGATAAGATGCATCAAAATGTCTCAAAAATAGAGAGTTTGGTAAATGTTTCAAATGAAGCACAAGATAAGATAAATTTAACTTCAGAAGCTATTGTGATATCATCAAAAGTAGCAGAAGAATCTCGTCAAGATAGTATAGCTATGGGTAATGATCTTCAAGCCATCATAAAAGCTATATCAAATATAGCAGACTTGTCTGAAGTAAACAATACAAGTGCTATAAGCATAGAAAATGATCTAAAAAAACTCGTATCTGTTGCTAAAAATCTTCAATCAAATATAGAACAATTTAAGAGTTAAATAAACTATTTTTTACTATCTTTTATTATCTGATAGGCTTGATTTATCTCTTGAGTTTTAGCTGTAGCTTCCTCTATGTAAGCTTCATCTTTGTCTTGTGATTTTATGATATCTGGGTGGTATTGACGAACAAGGGTTCTGTATCTTTTTTTGATTGTATTCATATCATCATTTTGTGTTACACCAAGTATCTCGTAGGCTTTTTCTAAACTGATCCCTTGATTTTTACTTTTTGCCATATTTTCAAATTTTGATAAAATAGCTTCATAATCGCTAGATGAGATATTGAGTTCACCAATTATTTGTCTTAAAACTTTATCTTCATCATCTCCAACACCATTATCAATAAAAGCAAGCTGTACTAAAAATTCTAGATATTGTCTTCTTTTTAGGATGCTTTTTCCAATAATTTTATTTAATCTAGCAGCTACCTCTACAACATTGTCTTTTTGCTTTTCATCATTAAATATCTCTTTTAATACCCCTCTTGCTTTCTCTTTTTCAACAAATACTTTTGATATATCATCAAACATCATCCCTATAAGTTGAGCTTCAAGTTCACTAACTCTTCCATCTGCTTTTGCTACTTTTGCTACTAAAGCTATAAACAGACCAAGTTCACTTTCTCTAAATAGATCTTTTGAATTTATCAGTTTATTTATTTTTTTTCTTTTATAGTATGTATAAAATTTAAATGAAATTATCAAAGAGGCGATTACAGACAAGGTTATTAAAATATTTGCTATA
>JAFGVR010000172.1 GCA_016937915.1 Campylobacterales bacterium
GCTTGATATACATATAAAATATCCAAAAGATGAAAAACTTTTATGGATGGTGGCTCAAAGAAGACTCTCAGCCACAAAATCGTTTTGTTTTCCAACTAAAGAGTTTATATTTAAAAAGCAAACTCTCAAAGTTCCAAATAATTCAGACAACTATCTAAAAGAGTTATATGGTGAGTGGAAAACACCTGTTAAAAAATGGGATTATAGTCAATACTCAAACATAGATAATTATGTGCCTTATGAGGGGAAATGATGAATAAAAAAGTATATGTAGGTATGAGTGCAGACCTTGTCCACCCTGGACACATGAACATCTTAAAGGTGGCATCTGAACTTGGAGAAGTGACTGTTGGACTTCTAACAGATAAGGCTATAGCTAGTTACAAACGACTCCCATATATGACTTATGAGCAAAGAAAAGCGGTGATAGAGAACATCAAAGGGGTAGCAGAGGTTATCCCTCAACACACACTTGACTACAGACCAAATCTTGAAGCTCTAAGACCTGATATAGTAGTTCATGGAGATGATTGGAGAGAGGGTGTCCAAGCTAAAACTAGGCAACAAGTGATAGATACTTTAGCTAAATGGGGTGGTGAGTTAGTAGAACCTAGCTACACTGATGGCATCTCATCAACCCAGCTTAACCGCTCACTAAAAGAGATAGGGACTACACCTGACATAAGAAGAGCCAGACTAAAAAGGCTCATAGATGCAAAACCGATAGTTCGCATCATGGAGTCACACAACGCTTTAAGTGGGCTGATAGTTGAGAATGTAAAAGCAGATAATGGCTTAGAGTATGATGGTATGTGGTCAAGCTCTTTGACTGATTCTACCTCAAAAGGTAAACCTGATATAGAAGCGGTAGATGTTAGTGCTAGGATAACTACTATAAACGAGATATTTGAAGTTACCACTAAGCCTATGATTTACGATGCAGACACAGGTGGGATAGCTGAGCATTTTGCATTTACCGTTAGAACTCTGGAGAGAACTGGCATCAGTGCGGTCATCATAGAGGATAAAACAGGGTTAAAAAAGAACTCTTTATTTGGAAATGATGTAGCTCAAACTCAAGATACCATAGAGAACTTTTGCCAAAAGATACAGATGGGTAAAAAAGCTCAAGTGACTGATGATTTTATGATAATCGCTAGGATTGAGAGTTTGATACTAGAAGCTGGGATGGATGATGCACTCTCTCGTGCTAATGCGTACATAAAAGCGGGGGCTGATGGCATCATGATACACTCTCGTCAATGTGAGCCTGATGAGGTACTAGAATTTTGTCGCATCTTTAGAGAAAAACACACCCATACCCCTATAGTAGTAGTCCCAACAAGTTACAATCAGATAACAGCCAAAGAGCTTAGCGATGCAGGTGTAAATGTGGTGATATACGCCAACCACATGCTTCGTGCTGCGTACCCTGGGATGATGGATACAGCAAAATCGATACTTGAAAACGACAGAAGTTTTGAAGCGGAGAAAAATCTGCTATCTATCAAAAAGATTTTAGACTTGATTCCAGGGACAAGATGATGAAAATATCTTAAGTCACATTAGGATAAAATGCGAAAAAATCACTTTTAAGATAAGAAAATATGAGAATTGAATTAGAAAATATCGGTATGCTAAAACAAGCTAGTGTTGATGTAGATGGACTAACTGTTATAGCTGGTGAAAATGATACTGGTAAGAGTACAATTGGGAAAATTGTTTTTTGTATCATAAAAGCTATCAGTAGATATGAAGAGGATTTTAAAGAATCTAAAGAGTTTAAAATAGAAGAGATTTTAAATCGTATGTTTTTTCATATAAGAAGAAATATTAAGGTTGATTCAGAAAAAGAAGCACATAAAATAGCTCATCTATTAGATATAGATTATTATTTGGCTCAAAAACAAAATGAAGATTTGGAAGTTTATCTTGATGATTTAAAAAATCTTATAAATGATATCAGTGAAAATAGATTTCTTAAAGACCTTATAAAAAGATTAGAATCAATTATGTTTGTACCTGATGATAAACAAAAATTAATAGAGAATGCTTTATATAAAGTTTTTAATTCTGAGTTTAATTCAAATATTTTAAATTATGATTGTGAAGTTGGAAGTATAAAACTTTTTGAAAACAACCTAGAACTGCTTAATATATCTGTAGATAAAGATAATAAAATAAAACTACAAAATAAAGTAGAACCTATAGAGATTAAAGAAGCTACATTTATAGAAACACCACTTATCTTAAATAATCACGATATGCTAATAAGAAGTCAATCTGGTCTTGATTTAACTAAAAAACGCTCTATACTCTTGGGAGTTCCTTATACAACTTTACATACAAAAGATTTATTTGAAAAGTTAAAATTACCAAATATTTCATTTTTTTATGAAAATGATGAATTTGAAAAGCAGGTTAATACTGAATTGTCTTCAATTATAAATGGTGAAATAATTTACGATGAAGATGAAAAAGATTTTGTATATATGAAAGATGGTAAAAAAATACCTATTAAAAATACTGCTACAGGGATTAAAGCTTTTGGTATTATTCAGCTACTGATAAACAGTGGTTTTATAAATAGAACTTCTATATTGATTTTAGATGAGCCTGATATACATCTACACCCAAAATGGCAACTTCAATATGCTCAGATTATAGCTATATTAGTAAAGTATGAAATCCAAATTATTGTAACTTCACATAGTCCATATATGATTCAGTCATTTATAAAGTATTCACAAGATTATAAAATAAGTGAAAAAAGTAATTTTTACTTGATAGATAAAGAAGATGAGATGTCAGTATCTAAAAATGTTAATAATTCTGTAAATGAGATATTTGAATTATTAGCTCAACCAATGAATGAAATATATTAGATGCTAGTTAGATTAAATAAATTTGCTGTAGATGAAGGTTTTTTTAATTATAAAGATTTAAATACTGTAAGTGATGATACTTGTGTAAATAATAATATTAAATATATAGATTTTGATGAAACAAAAAAGATAGTAGTTAAAAAAACTGAACAACAATCAAGAAAATCTGCTGATGGTTTATATTTGAATGATGATATAAATTTTATAGAATTATAATGCACCCCTAAAATCGAACCAGTAAAATCAGTTTTCTTATTTCTAAGATGTTAAAATTGAAATAGAAAAATAGGGATAAA
>JAFGVR010000020.1 GCA_016937915.1 Campylobacterales bacterium
AAAAGTTAGCTGCATCTATTGATGGGTTAGAGTCTTTTGCATCTCAGGGTGAATCAAATGAGATATGTTTTGTGGAAACTACATATACAGATCTCTTAAAAGAGTATGTAGATGTTGATAAAAAGGGTGAAGTTTTAGACAAAGAGGGTAATGTAGTAGGGGAACATAAGGGTTATATGCACTACACTATAGGAAAAAGAAAAGGTTTTAGCGTACATGGTGCACATGATCCCCACTATGTATTAAGTATAGATGCATTAAATAATAAGATAGCAGTTGGTAAAAAAGATGATTTAGCTTGTAATAGTGTAGTGATAGATAATCTAAATATGTTTGATGATAAAGTAGAATTTGATACTAATGTAAAGCTCAGATACAGAACAAAAGCCGTGCCGTGCCATGTCAAGATAGAAGATGGTAAAGGCTATATCACTTTAAAAGAGAGTGTGTTTGGAGTGGCAACTGGACAAGCAGCAGTCTTTTATGATGAAAACCGCCTTATAGGTGGAGGATGGATTATCGAAGTTTAAATTGTATAATATATAAAGCAGTTATTAACGATATTTACAGTACCATCCACACTAAAAAAAGAAAATTATTATGGCACTTATAGACCTACTAAATATATCAAAACATTACGAAGCTCAAAAGATACTTACAGATGTAAACTTTCATGTTGATGAGGGTGAGAGGATAGTTATCATCGGTAAAAACGGGAGTGGAAAATCAACACTTATGAAGATAGTTGATGGTTCACTTGAAACTGATGATGGCAAGAGGATGACTCGCCAAAATTTAGAGATAAAGATGCTAGACCAAAAACCTGAATTTAAAGATGGTCAAAGTGTAAGAGAAGCTATTGAGTCTGGTTTAGTTGAGATAAACAATGCCAAAAAAAGGTACGATGAGATCTCTCATCTATTGGCTGAAGATTTTGACAATAAAAAGCTTTTAGATGAGCATCAGATGCTATCAAACTACATAGACCACCACAGTGCATGGAACCTTGATGACAAAATAGAGAGAATCATCCAACACTTTCAATTAAAAGAGTATGAGAGTAAAGATGTAAACCTTCTAAGTGGTGGTGAGCAACGCCGCGTGGCTCTTGCATCACTTCTGCTTCAAAAACCTGACATTCTACTTCTTGATGAGCCTACCAACCACCTTGATGTTTACATGGTTGAGTTTTTAGAGGATCTTTTGTTAAAAGAGAGATACACTCTAGTTTTTATCTCCCACGATAGATATTTTATAGATAGAGTAGCTACTAAGAGTATAGAGGTTGAGAACTGTTCACTAAAAGAGTATAGCGGTGGATATAGCGATTATTTAACACAAAAAGAGGAGTATCTAAGGACTCTTCAAAAACAACACGATAATCTTTTAAGACTATTAAAGAGTGAAAATGAGTGGTATTCAAGGGGTGTTAGAGCTAGACTTAAAAGAAATGAGGGGCGTAAAGAGAGGCTGATGCAGCTTCGTGAAGATGCAAAAACAAACCCTGCTCAGATAAGAAAGATGAGCTTAGAGCTTCAAAGAGAGGCAAAACACTTCAACCGTGATAAAAGTGTAAATAAACAAAAGATGCTTTTTGAGGTAAAAGATTTGGGAGTTACCCTTGGTGATAAAGAGCTTTTGAGAGACTTTAACACCCGCATCTTACAAAAAGATGTTATCGCCATAGTGGGACCAAATGGGAGTGGAAAATCAACACTTCTAAAAACTTTGCTTGGTCGCATCAAACCAACAAGTGGGACTATCAAAAAAGGGGAATTTACAATCGGCTACTTTGACCAACACCGTGAGATGCTAGATGATGAGAAAAACCTCATAGATACATTTTGCCCATTTGGTGGAGATAGAGTTGATGTGAGGGGTAAAAATATGCATGTTTATGGATACCTCAAAAACTTTCTTTTCCCTCGTGAGTTTTTAGATAAAAAGATAGGGATATTAAGTGGTGGTGAGAAAAACCGTATAGCACTTGCTCTACTTTTTACAAAAAATGTTGACATCCTCATCCTAGATGAGCCAACAAATGACCTTGACATCCCAACTATCAACATCCTAGAGGAGCAACTAACAAACTTCCAAGGTGCAGTTATTATCGTAAGTCACGATAGATATTTTGTAGATAAGATAGCTAAGAAACTATTTATCTTCAAAAACAACCACACCATAGAGGAGTCTTACCAAAACTACTCCGAGTACCTTGAGATAGAAAAAGAGTTGCATCAGCTTGATGAGATGGAAGCTGAAGTAGCTAAAGATGAAAAACCAAAAGTTAGAGAGAAACAAAAAGTTTTAAAACTAACATACAAAGAGAAAATTGCACTAGAAAAGCTACCATTAGAGATAGATGAGCTTGAAGCAAAAATTGATGAGATGAACAACTGTTTAGCAGACCCTGAGTGTTATGGGAAGATAGGGCTTGATAAACTTGCAAAAGAGTTAGAGGAAACAGAAGCCCTTTATGAGCAAAAAGTGGAGGAGCTTTTAACCATACAAGAGAAAGAGGAGGAGATAAACTCTCAACTCCAATAATACCAATTTTTTTGGTATTATCTTTGAGCCTCTTTTAATGAATCAGCTATCAAGAAAGCTAGCTCTAAAGCTTGGTTTGCATTTAAACGAGGATCACAGTGTGTATGATATCTTGAGCTTAAATCTTGTTCAGTTACAACAAAAGAGCCACCTAGACACTCAGTAACATTTTTACCTGTCATCTCTAAGTGAACACCACCAGCATTTGTACCCTCAGCTTTATGGATTTGGAAAAATTGTTTCATCTCTTTAAGAACAGCATCAACTGGACGAGTTTTAAAGTTATTTGATGATTTTATAGTATTTCCATGCATAGGATCACAACTCCATACTATATTTAGTCCTTCACTTTTAACTGCACGAAGAAGTCTTTGCATACCAGTTTTATCGTCCCCAACTTTATCAGCACCCATCCTAACTATAATATTCAAACGACCTGCTTCATTTGTAGGATTTAGTTTATTACAAAGTCTTATAAGATCATCCGCCTCCATAGAAGGTCCAGCTTTTAGACCTATTGGATTATTTACACCACTTAAGTATTCAACATGAGCACCATCAAGTTGACGAGTTCTATCACCTATCCAAAGCATATGTGCAGAAGTATCATACCACTCACCAGTCATAGAGTCTTTTCTAGTAAAAGCTTCTTCATAAGGCAATAAAAGTGCTTCATGAGATGTGTAAAAATCTGTCTCTCTTAATGTGCGGTATGTCTTAGAGTTTACTCCACAAGCTTCCATAAATTTAAGTGATGTTTGGATCTGTTCAGCCATTTTTTCATATTTTTTGCTAACTTCACATTGTTGTGCAAAGTCTAAGTTCCATTGATGCACTTGATGTAAATCTGCAAATCCTCCAGAAGCAAAAGCACGAAGTAAGTTTTGTGTAGCAGCAGATTGATTGTAAGCTTTAACCATACGGTTTGGATCTGGTAAACGAGCTTCTTGAGTAAACTCTGAACCATTTATGATATCTCCACGATAGCTATCAAGCGTTACACCATCTATAGTTTCAGTATCACTAGAACGAGGTTTTGCAAATTGTCCAGCCATACGACCAACTTTAACTACAGGAACACCTCCAGCATAAGTCATAACAACTGCCATTTGCATTAAAACTTTAAAAGTGTCACGGATATTTGTAGCATGAAACTCACTAAAACTTTCAGCACAATCACCACCTTGAAGTAAAAAAGCTTCACCATTTGCAACTTTTGCCAAATGATTTTTAAGTGTACGAGCTTCACCAGCAAACACTAAAGGCGGATAGTTTTTAAGTTCTTCTAAAACCTTAGCAAGCTCCTCTTGATTTGGATATGTAGGCTGTTGTAAAATAGGTTTCTCTCTCCAACTAGAGGGTGTCCAGATACTCATGATAATACCTTGTATATTATATTTTTCGCAATTCTACTTAAACAAAGCTTTTTTTATGCTTTTGAATGTATAATTACAAAACTTTTTTAAGACAACCTTATGTTCAAGAACCTCTTAGATTTAGATATACAGGCAAAGTTAACGGAGTAACTATGGATTTTAATTATTTTGATTTGATAGCAGCTATCATTATTCTTCTTTTAGGTTTAAAAGGTATTTTAAATGGTTTTTTTAAAGAACTTTTTGGACTTATTGGCATTATAGGTGGTATATTTGTAGCATCAAGAAATGGTAATGAAGTTGGTCAATATCTTAGTGATATGATTTTTAAGTTTCAAAATGAATCAGCTATAAATTTTACAGGTTTTTTGGCTACATTAGCAATTTTTTGGTTGTTTATGGTGTCTATTGGATATATATTTAAAAAATTGAGTTCAATGAGTGGTCTTGGTCCAATTGATAGGATATTTGGTTTTATATTTGGTGCGAGTAAATTTTTTCTTATAGCAGCTGTTATAGCTCACGCTGCATATAGTGTAAAAGCTGTAAAAGCAACTGTAGATTCATCTATGGAGAAAAGTATTTTATTTCCTATTTTAGTAGAAACTGGTGGATATATTATGAAAATAGATCCTACAGAGATTAGTAAAGATATTAATAATACAGTAAGTGAATCGTCTAAAAAAATTCAAGATAGTGTTACTCAAGCTGTTTCAGATAAGACAAAGCAGATGTTAGAGGAAACAAGTAAAGGATTAAAAGAGAAGTAATGCCTGAAGTTACAACTGATTTTAATTATAAAACTATAAAATATGAAGAACTTTTAAATGATTTTAAGATTCTTTTAAAAGATAATAATTTAAAGTTTACGGTTCAAAGAGAACTAATTTTAAAAACTCTTTATTCTTGTGATAGACATTTAACACCAGAATCACTTCATCAGCTAATTCAAAAACAGTATCCTAGTTTGAAAATTGGGATAGCTACCGTTTATAGAACTTTAGCTTTATTGGAAGATTCAAATGTGGTTACTTCACTATCTTTTGGAGCACAAGGGAAAAAGTATGAACTTGGTGCTAAAGAACATCATGATCACCTTATCTGTACAGAATGTGGGAGTATTACTGAATTTGTAGATGAAGAGATAGAAAATAGGCAAAAAAATATAGCAAAAGCTCTAAACTTTTTAATGCAAGATCACTCTATGCAAATTTACGGCATATGTGATAAATGTCAAACTAAATAAAGGAAAGAAATATTGAATTTAGATAATAAATTTATTCAACAAAGAATTGAAAAAGTTGAGTTACTCAGAAGTAATGGGATAAATCCATACGCAAACGATTCAAAAAGAAACACTACAATCTCAAAATACCTAAATGTGAATGCTGACATAGTTCATAAAGAGAATAAACGCGATGAGCATAGACACTATAGAGTAGCTGGTCGTATAAAACTGTTACGCATTATGGGTAAAGCAAGTTTTGTTAACATAGAGGATGAGAGCGGTTCACTTCAGGTCTATGTAGCTCGTGATAATCTTCCTGAAGATTTTTACAACGAAGTTTTCAAAAAACATATTGAAGTTGGAGATATCATAGAGGTTCATGGTTACCCTTTTGTAACAGGTAAAGGTGAATTATCCCTACATGTTGATGATCTAAAACTTTTGACAAAATCTATCTCTCCACTTCCTGAAAAATTTCATGGAATTACAGATAAAGAGACTAGATATAGAAAAAGATATTTAGACCTTATTATGAATTCTGATGTAAGAAAAACTTTTAAAACTCGTTCAAAAGTTATCTCTTTAACTAGACACTTTTTTGAAGAAAAAGGTTTCTTAGAGGTTGAAACACCTATGATGCATCCAATAGCAGGTGGAGCAAATGCTAAACCTTTTGTTACTCATCATAACGCTTTAGGAATAGACAGATATTTAAGAATTGCACCTGAACTTTACTTAAAAAGACTTATAGTTGGTGGATTTGAAGCTGTTTTTGAGATAAACCGTAATTTTAGAAATGAGGGAATGGATGCTACTCACAACCCTGAGTTTACATCTATAGAGTTTTATTGGGCATATAAAACTTACAAAGATCTAATAGCTATAACAAAAGAGTATTTTGAGTATCTTTTTGATCATTTGGATCTTCCAACTATTTTACCTTACAATGATATGGAGGTAGATTTTTCAAAATTTAGTGAAATCCCACTAATAGAATCTTTAACTACAATTGGAGGTGTTCCAGCCGATATAGTCAACGATAAAGAAAAAATAGTAGCTTATCTAAAAGATAGGGGGATAGATGTAAACGAAAATCTAAACCTTGGTTTACTTCAAGGTGAACTTTTCGATGAGTTTGTAGAGGCTAAACTTATCAACCCTACTTTTATAACAGAGTATCCAGTTGAACTCTCGCCACTTGCGAGAAGAAGTGATGAAAAACCTGAACTAACTGAAAGATTTGAACTTTTTATAGCTGGTCGCGAGATAGCGAACGCTTTTTCTGAGCTTAATGATCCGATAGACCAGTTAGAGCGTTTTAAAGGGCAAATGGATGCTAAAGAGAGTGGAGATGATGAGGCTCATGAGATGGATGAAGACTTCGTTGAAGCTTTAAGTTATGGTATGGCACCAACAGCTGGACAAGGTATAGGGATAGACAGACTTGTTATGTTACTTACAAATCAACATAGCATCCGTGATGTGTTACTTTTCCCTGCTATGAAACCTCTAGCAAAAGAGGAACAAAATGAAAATGACGAAGATAAAAACTAAAATTAGGAGAAAAAAATGAGTTTTTTAAAAGAATTTGATGAAGAGATATTTAACCTTTGTGAAAAAGAGCTAGAGCGTCAAACTGACCACTTGGAGATGATTGCATCTGAGAACTTTACACTTCCAGCTGTTATGGAAGCTATGGGTAGTGTATTTACAAACAAATACGCTGAGGGTTATCCAGCTAAGAGATATTATGGTGGTTGTGAATACGCTGATGGTGTAGAGCAGTTAGCAATTGACAGAGCTTGTGAGCTTTTTGGATGTAAATTTGCAAATGTTCAACCACACTCAGGTAGCCAAGCAAACACTGCTGTTTATGCTGCACTACTTCAAGCTGGTGATAAACTTTTAGGTATGGATTTGAGTCATGGTGGACACTTAACTCACGGTAGTAAAGTTAGTTTTTCTGGTAAAAACTACCACTCTTTCTCTTACGGTGTTGAGCTTGATGGTCGCATCAACTATGATAGAGTTTTAGATATAGCTAAAATCGTTCAACCAAAAATCATAGTTTGTGGAGCTTCAGCTTACGCTAGAGAGATAGACTTCAAAAAATTTCGCGAAATTGCTGATGCTGTTGGTGCTATATTATTTGCTGATATTGCTCACATAGCTGGTCTTGTAGCTGCGGGTGAACACCCTAGTCCATTCCCTTACGCTGATGTTGTAACTACTACTACACACAAAACTCTTGCTGGTCCAAGAGGTGGTTTAATTATGACAAATGATGAAGATATAGCTAAAAAAATAAACTCTGCAATCTTTCCAGCACTTCAAGGTGGGCCACTAGTTCATGTTATAGCTGCTAAAGCTGTTGGATTTAAACACAACCTATCAGATGCATGGAAAGATTATGCTAAACAAGTAAAAGCAAATGCTAAAGTTTTAGCTGAAGTTTTAATCAAAAGAGGTTATGATGTTGTGAGTGGTGGAACTGATAATCACTTAGTGCTAGTATCTTTTTTAAACAAAGAGTTTAGCGGTAAAGATGCAGATGCAGCTTTAGGGAATGCTGGTATTACTATAAATAAAAATACAGTTCCAGGTGAAACAAGAAGCCCATTTGTAACTTCAGGTATCCGTGTTGGAAGCCCTGCTCTTACAAGTCGTGGTATGAAAGAGGCTGAATTTGAACTAATCGCTAATAGAATGGCTGATGTTTTAGATGATATCAACAACACAGAACTTCAGGCAAAAGTAAAAGAGGAATTAAAAGCTTTAGCTCAGAATTTTGTGATTTATAATCAATCAACATATTAATTAGATAAAGGAACTATTTATGACAGCTATGGATTTAAAACTTATTAAGATGGTAAGTGATCATTATTGGATAAAACATGATAATGTTTTTGATAAAATCACTTATAAAGGTCGTACTTTTTATAACAAATATGAAAAAGTAAATGAGATGTTAAATCAATCTGTTATAAATAGACATTTAAAGGGTGAGATAACTATAGCTCATTCTTTAGTAAACTCTCGTGATAAAGTAGAGAACATTGTTATCGATTATAATGGTACAGATCCTGAGCGATTTTACCATAAGGCACAGTTATTGCTTCGTGAAGAGGGTTATTTGAATTTTACAGCTTATGAAACAAAAACAAAAGGGCATCTGCATCTTTATATACATAAAGGGCACACAACTTTACAAGAAGCTATACAACTTGGTAAAATGATAAGTATGAAATTAGCAGCTAAGCAACCTAAACAGTGGAAAATATTTCCAAATAATGATATGCCGCCAGAATATAACATATTGGCATTACCTTACGAAGTTTTTGCAAAAGAGCGTGGAACTTCTTGGTCTAAACATATGTAGTTGCTTTTAGCAACTATAGCTCGAACCAAAAAGCAAGGAGAAAAAAAATGGAAGAAAAACAACAGCTAAATGATATTATCTTAAATAAAGGTGATTCTATCAATAATAATAAAAAAATAGTTTTAGCGGTAGCTACGCTTGGAGTAGTTCTAATCATAGTTGTATTATTGATGAATTCTATATCCTCAAGTGGAACAGATAATTTACCACAAGCTGTTCTTCCTCCTGAGCCAAAGAGTGTAAAACAAGAGACTAAGAGTGAACCATTATTTGAAGAGGTACAAGTGGTTCAAGAAAATAATACTAATAATAATCTTGACAATATTGCACAAAGATTAAAAGAAGAGAGTAAACAAGAGATTGTAGAGAT
>JAFGVR010000173.1 GCA_016937915.1 Campylobacterales bacterium
ACTAATACATGCTAATGAGATACTTCAAGAGCAAAAAAAGAGTTTAGAAGCTATGTTTGAAAATGCTCATGATGGGATTATCTTAATAAAACAAGATAAGATAATTAATTGCAATAAAGCTGTAGTAGATATGTTTGCATTAAGCTCAAAAAAAGATATTATAAATAGCTCTATACTAGATATATCTTCACAAAACCAAATAGATAAAATAAAAAACCTACAATTACATTATCAAGATAAAATAGATGAAGTGATGCACTATAACTCTACAAATTTTCAATGGGTATTTAAAGATGCTAACGATGTAGATATATATACAGAGGTAACATTATCAAAAATCATTATAGATGATAGTCTAATTATCCACTCAGTTATAAGAGATATAAGCCAAAAAATAAAGTATGAACAAGAATCGTTACAAAAAGATATGATTTTAGTTCAACAATCAAAAATGGCTTCTATGGGTGAGATGATAGGTAATATAGCTCATCAATGGCGACAACCTTTAAATGCACTTGGACTTACTATACAAAAGATAAAAATGTATCATGATGAGGGGATGCTAACTACCCAAAAACTAGATGAATCTGTAGAAAAATCAAAAAAATTGATAAATAAAATGTCAACAACTATAGATGATTTTAGAAATTTCTTTAAGTCTGATAAAACTAAACACGAATTTTTTATAAAAGATTGTATTGAAGATATATTAGTTTTGATAGAAGCTAGTTTTAAAAACAACAATATAGATCTACTTATAGATGATAAAAGTGATAATGTATCGTATATAGGATTAAAAAATGAACTTGAACAAGTGATCTTAAATCTTCTAAAAAATGCAAAAGATGCCTTAGTGGAAAATAAGATAACTACACCAAAGATAATAATAACTATAGAAAAAAATGAGAAAGACCTAACTATAAAAATAAAAGATAATGCTAAAGGGATAAAAGATGATATCATAGATAAAATCTTTGAACCATATTTCACCACAAAAGAGCAAGGTAAAGGAACTGGGATAGGTCTTTATATGTCTAAGATGATTATTGAGACAAATATGGGTGGGACTCTAAGTGTACAAAACAAAGATGATGGTGCTTGTTTTACTATATCTTTACCTAGATAATATGTATGATTTATATTTTCACAATTTTTTCATATTAAAATTTTATAATTCTTTTAAGATTAATTATGAGGAAATATGATGAAACATATAATTAGCTCACTACTAGCACTAAGCACTATAACTTTTGCAGATATAAATGTATCTAAAACGCTAGATGCTGGTTGGAATTTAGTATCTATACCTGTCACAACTTCAAAAGAAGTTCAAACCCTTTTTAATGATGATTTTGATGGTTCATATATCTGGAAATATGGTGAAAATGGTAAATGGGAGATGTCAAAGCTTGTATGTAATGGTGGATGTTCTACACTTAGCTCTTTTAACCCAATGGTTGATGATTTTAAAACTCTAGAGCCTATGGATGGCTTTTGGATACATACTCCAAAAGAGGTTACACTTAGTTTTCCAAACTTAGAACAACCACCTATGATAGATGTGAATAGTTATGATACATCTGTTTTAAGTGATGAGCAAAAATATGCACTAGCTTATATGTGGCATGAGGAGAAACTGGCTTATGATATTTATAGTGAACTTTACAAAGTTCAGGCTGTGAATCAATTAACAAAGATAGCTACAAACTCAGAGATAAAACATGTAGAAAGTGTCGAAGCACTTGTTGAAAAGTATGATATAAATATAACAAATCTTGATGATTTTTCTATCAACTACTCAAAAGAAGAGCTAGAGGCTTTAGGAGCTGGCGAGTATGCTATAGAGTCTATACAAAACCTTTACAATGTTTTATATGAAAAAGGTGTACAATCCACACAAGATGCACTTGAAGTTGGTTGTATGGTAGAAGTAACAGATATCAATGACTTGGATGAGTATATAGAGATATCTGAGGGTGCTGATGATTTGGTGGATGTTTTTACATCTCTAAGATCTGGAAGTTATAGCCATTATTGGTCTTTTGATAAAGGTCTTAAAAATATGGGTATAGTTGAGGGTTGTTGTGTGTTAGGTGATACTTATTGTAAAACTACTGAAGAGTATCCTCAAAATGAACACTCAGAAGGACATTAAAAAGGATTAAAAATGAATGTAAGTGGTTCAGGACAAATGCAGCAAATGCAACAAACACAAATGAGAAAAATGGATGGAACTGGCGGTGGTCATGGACAAGGTGGCGGTGGTGCTATGAAAGATGTTATGAACTCACTATCAAGCGATGACAAAACAGCGATTCAAGAGCAACTAAAATCTCTATCTAGTGAAGATAGAGCTGCTATGAGAGATGAGATAAGTAAGCTTGACCCAGCATCTATGAGTGGTGATGAGCTTATGAGTTCTATATCATCTTTATTAAACCCTAGTTCTAGCGATGCTAGTGGTAGTTTTTCAGTTTATGCTTAAGGATTGACAAATGAAAACTTTCGTAACTTTACTATTTTTATCTGCATCTATATTTGCAACTGATTATTCATCTATGAGTATAGATGAACTTGCAAATCTTAGAGGTAGTGTAGCTTCTGAAGATAGAGATGCATTTAAATCGGCTTGGCAAGAAAAAACTCAGTATCTCTCACCAGATGAACAAATGGCTTATAAAAGAGGTGGCAATTCTGAGAACAGTAACGCTACACAAACACAACAAAGACTAAAAGATGGCAGTGGTAGTGGAGGAATGTATAAAGGTTCAAAAGGTCATGGTGGAGGAGGAAGATGATAAAAAAATTATCATTTTTAATCGTGATTCTCATAACTTTTATAAAAGCTGAAGATATTCCAAATGTAGTTTTACAAAATGGATGTATGGATTGTCACAATGTGATGGGTAAAAAATCTGCTCCAGCTTTTATGGGTATAGCTAGAAAAAATAAAACTCAGTTTAGCGACACTGCAAGAGAGAAAATAGAGAGTAGCATCAAAAACGGTAGTAGTGGAGCTTATAGACAATTTAGCGATCAGGTAATGCCATCTTATGAACATTTCACACCAGATGAGTTAAACGAGATAAGCGAATGGATTTTCTCTTTAGAGATGCCAAACAAAAGAGCTGATGGCATGGGACAAAAGAATATGGGTAATTTTTAGATACAATATCGTATGAAAATTTTATACTTAGAAGATGATTTAGACCTTAGTGAAACTATAACAGAGTTTTTAGAAGATGAAGGGTTTGAAGTGGTTTGTGTAGATGATGGACAAAAAGCACTAAACACCCTTTATAAACAAAACTTTGATCTCTTGATACTAGATGTTCAAGTTCCAAAGCTAAATGGCTTCGAGCTTTTAAAGTCTCTAAGGGATGCAGATATACTAGTTCCAGCTATATTTACCACTTCACGAAATAGTATCGATGACTTATCTAAGGGGTATGAGATAGGTGCTGATGACTATATCAAAAAACCTTTTATGTTAAAAGAGCTTTTGTTTCGTATCAAAGCTATACTAAAAAGAGAATACAAGGCTATAGAAAATATACTCCATATAGATGCCAACACTACACTTGATACATCTACTCACAAGCTAACTACATCAGAAGCTACATATTCACTAAATCCAAAAGAGAATGAACTTCTAAAACTTCTTTTGAGTCACAAAAACCAGTGTGTATCTTATGAACTTATATTTGAGAATGTATGGGGATTTGAGAAAGAGCATAATGAAGCTAGTTTGCGAACATATATAAAAAACTTACGAAAATATCTTGGAAAAGATAGTATCAAAAGTGTGAAAAAACAAGGCTATATCCTTGTCTAGCGGTGAGAGAAAAACTGTACAAAATGTTTTGATACTTTACCTTGCTTCTAGTATATTTTTGGTGTTTTCATTTTCATATATCTACTACGATACTCAAAAACAAACTCTACTAAAAGAGCAAAACCAAGAGATGCAAAAGTATGCAAAAGATATATTTTTCAAACTCCAATCAATTCACAACTCACTAAAAAATCCTTCACTATACCCAAGAGATAATCGTTTTAACTCCGCTATATTTGACAACAAAAACAACCCTCTTTTTTCAACTCTAAAAAACAACGATATAGAGTTTGATAAAACTTTTTATACAAAGGATGGGTACTCATATCTTATATATGAAAGTTCACCTTATTATATGGGTGCGGCATATATAGTGATAGAAAAAAACAAAAAAAATGTATGGACTAGCATAGGGAAAAATATCATTTTTATAACTTTTTTGGTTATTGTTATGATAGTCCTAACCTCCATATTTTCAGTAAAACTGATACTTAAACCACTTAGAGAAAATGTAAAACTACTTGATAACTTCATAAAAGATACTACTCATGAGCTAAACACACCCATCTCAACCATCATGACAAATATGGAACTACTAGAACAAACAGCACTAGATGCAAAGATAACTAAAAAACTAAACAGGATAAAAACTGCTTCTATGACTATATCTGGTATCTATGAAGATCTAGTCTTTTTAGTGTTAAATCATCAAACTTCATCAAAAGATGAGATGCAAAATATCAATGATATAGTTAAACAAAGAGTTGATTATTTTGAACTATTTTTCAAAAGCAAAAATATTACCCTAAATTATATAGAAGATGGAAAACTTTTTTATAATATAGATAAAAACAAGATGATAAGGGTGATTGATAACCTTATATCAAACGCTATAAAATATACAAATAAATCAACAAACATAGATATAAAAATCACTAAAAATAGCTTTAGCATCTGTGATGAGGGTGATGGGATGAGTGAAGATGAGATAGAAAAAATCTTTGAGAGATATACTAGGTTTAACGATATCCAAGGTGGCTTCGGGATAGGATACAACATCATCTATACTATAATAAGTGAATACGGTATAAAAATAGATATAGATTCAAAACAAGGAGGTGGTACATGCGTAAAACTATCATTTTAGTTTTAATACTTAGCTCTTGCATCTATAGTGATAGCTTTGAGAAAAACTGCCAAAAATGCCACTTCCAAGAGAGACAACTCCAGATGTTTATGAGTAGATATACACTCAAATACAGTAATGAGGATGATATAAAAAAAGCTATATTTTACTACCTTAAAGCACCAAAGATTGAAGATTCTGTGATGCCAAGTGGATTTTTAAATAGATGGGGACTAAAAGAAAGCTCTACTCTAGAAGATCGTGAGCTTAAGAAGTCTATAGACGATTATTATAATAGATATAATTTGATTAAGTTGTTAAACTAAATAATTCTTATTTTGCAGTCACAACTGCAAAACTCATATTTAGAATTTCATTATGCTCTTTTATAAATTTGTTTAACTCTTCTAATGTTAACTCTTTTATAAGTTCCAACTCTTTTTGAGAGTGTCCAAGCTCAAAACCTCTGTAGTACTCTTGAAAAGTGCGTGAAAGTCTTTGACTCATAGTCTCTACTCTTAATGGTTCACTTCCAAGTAAAAATTTTTTAGTTTGTTCTAGCTCATCATCTGTTACACCATATTTTAAAAACTGTTCAAAAACATCTTTTACAGTTTTTTTAGCTTCATCTAATGATTCTATTTTTGTTTGAAGATACCCATTTAAACTTGAACTAGATTTTGAGATATCAACTCTAGCATAAGCTGAATATGCTAAACCTCTCTTGACACGAATCTCTTCCATGAGTCTGCTTCCAAAACCACCAGCTCCAAGGATAAATGCAGCTATCTTAGCTTTATAAACATCTTTTGAGTCAACACTTATATAATAAGGTGAACCAAAATATATATATGCTTGTTCAGTCTCTTTTTTAAGTAAAGATTCTCGACTATCTTTTGTAACATCATAATACTTTAAAGGTTCTGCTTCACCAACTGGAATATCTTTTATAATAACTTCTAACTTATCTTTAAGTTTATCAAATTCTACATCACCACCAACAGCTACTATAAGCCTAGAAGTAACCAAATGCTCTTTTAAAAAATCTTTTACATCATCAAGTTCTATACTATTTACACTCTCTATAGTTCCACTTGCAGGATTTGCTAGTGGAGTATTTTGAAACATTATAGATTTTAACTCATTTGATGCTACATAATCAAAATCATTTTGTTTAGCACTAAGTGAACCTATAGTAGTAGTCTTTATTTTATTTACCGTATCTTCACTAAAGTTTGGATCAGCTAAGAGTTCACCTAGATAACCTAAAGATTCATCAAGTTCCTCTTTTAAAGATCCAACCTCTATAACAAAAGTCTCTTTTCCACTCATGCTAGATATATGGATAGCTTTTGACTCTAGCATTTCAGCAAAACTAGATGATCCTAGAGCTTTAGTACCCTCATTCATAAGTTTTGCACTAAACTTAGCAAGACCAGCTTTTGTACCATCAGCTATACTTCCACTATTTTGAAAAATAAATTGCACATTTACAATCGGTAGCCGATGATCCTCTTCAAAAATAACTGGAACCTCTTGATCATTTATACTTAAATGTTTTATTGTTGCTGCCATAAGAAATTGTCCTAAAATTAGTATCAGTAATATATTTTTCACTCAAAACCTTTTATTTAGGTGAATTTTATCTAAATAACTTTAAAGCCCTAAAGCTCACCTATAAATTACTAAGTTCTATAATCAGCATTTATCTTAACATATTCATAACCAAGGTCACATCCATAGGCTATAAACTTTCCATCACCGATGCCAAGGTCACATGAGATTGTAAATCTATC
>JAFGVR010000021.1 GCA_016937915.1 Campylobacterales bacterium
ATTATATAGGTGAGATAGATAATAAAAAATTTAGGTTAGTCCTTTTGGGTATTTATAAAGATTATGATAAAAAATTCATATTTAATCCAAGTGCTGATTTAGATATACAAGAGGGTGATTATCTTATAGTGATAGGAAATATATTTTTTATAAAAGAGTATGATAGATATGTGCATAGTTAAAAGAGTTTAGATGGTAACTAAAAAAAATGCTTTAATATTTGGATATAACGAATATGCAAAAGAGATAAAAAAAAGTATATCTTCTATTTATGAATCTATAGAGATATTTTCTTTGGGAGTTAGTGATGAACACAATTTTGATCTAAGTGATGATTGGAGTTTTCTTGAGAAAAGATACAAAATGGAAGACAGCATCTCTTTTTGTGTGCTTGAAGATATAGCTGAAAATATCTTTTTAACTATATCATTAAGAGATGCTTTTAGTAATATGCCTATAGTAGCTTTTGCAAAAGATAAAGAGAGTGCTGCAAAGCTTGAGTTAGCAGGAGCTTCAAGGGTTATACCACTTACACAAACTACTGCAAATATAATCTCAGAGATGCTAGAAAAACCTATTATTACTGATGTTTTGCATAATATTTTTTATGAAAAAAGTGATCTACAGATAGCTCAAGTAAATATAAGTTCAGATCATGATTTAGAGTTGGCATATAGTTATGATTTACTTATATTGTTTATAGTTAGACAAGATTTAAGTAAAGAGTTTATATATTCTTCAAAAGCTTTGCATCATGGTATAGATAAAAATGATTTTATTATAGTTGTTGGTATGGCAAATAATATCATAGCTTATGAAAAAAGATTAGGAGTGAAAGATGTCTAAGATAGGTGTGATTGGAGCTGGTAAATGGGGTAGTACATTAGCTTTTGCATTATCAGAGAAAAATGATGTAGTTATAAGTTCAAGAACCCCAAGAGAGATGAAAAATTTTGTACCTATGGATGAGGTGTTAAAGTGTGAGTATCTTGTCATAACAGTTCCAGCTCAACAGGTTAGGGAATGGCTAAGAGAAAATTTGTCTTATGATGGTCAAAAGATTTTAGTGGCTTCTAAAGGGATAGAAGCAAAAAGTGGAAGTTTTTTAAATGACATATATAGTGAGTATGTTCCAGAAGAAAATATCTGTTTTTTATCAGGTCCATCATTTGCCACTGAGGTTATGCACTCACTTCCTACAGCTCTTGTTATCAACTCTAAAAATGAAAGCTTGAATTTAGAGTTTGCATCTTTTTTCCCTAAATTTATAAAAACTTATACCTCAGATGATGTAATAGGTGCAGAGGTTGCTGGGGCTTATAAAAATGTTATAGCCATAGCAGCTGGCATCTGTGAGGGGCTAGGTCTTGGTAAAAATGCAGCCGCATCACTTATAGCTAGAGGGCTTGTTGAGATGCATAGATTTGGTTCTTATTATGGTGCCAAAGAGGAGAGTTTTATAGGGCTTAGTGGAGCTGGGGATCTTTTTTTGAGTGCATCTTCACCTATGAGTAGAAATTTTCGAGTTGGTCTTGGGATAGCACAAAGAAAAACTTTAGATGAGATTTTAGATGAACTTGGTGAAGTGGCTGAGGGTATAGGTACTGCTTATGCATTACATGATATATCTTTGCAAAAAAATATCTACTTGCCAATAGCTACAGAAGTTTATAAGATGCTTGAGGGTGAAGACCCACTTGTTAGTTTAAATAATTTTTTGTCTAAATAAGGTTTTTTATGAGAAGTTTTAATACCTATTATATATCGCATGAGATGTTTCTAGAGTTTGTATATGAAAATGATTTGGATGAAGCACAAAATGTTTTGGTTCAAATATTTTCTTCAAAACTTGATAATGATACTTTAGAGATGGTTATAGATAGTGTTTCTTCATCTATACCAAATAGTTCTATAATAGGTGCTACAACAGATGGTGAGATAGCAGATGGATTTGTCACTACAAATGAGATTGTTGTAAGTTGTAGTGTTTTTGAACAAAGCTTTATAAGGGCAGATTATATTGAGAGGGAAGATTTTAACGATTTTTCATTAGGTTTTGAATTAGCAAAAAAACTTGTATCTAAGAAAACTAAACTTTTAATATTATTTGCGGATGGTATCCATACAAATGGGGAAGATTTTTTAAATGGTGTATATGCTTTTTCTCCTGATATTATAGTCGCTGGTGGATTAGCTGGAGATGGTGCTACTTTTAGTGGGACTAAAGTTTTTTGTCAAAGTGAGATAATAGATAGTGGTGCAGTTGGAGTGGCTATAGATTCTGATGTTTTAACTGTACTTAATAATTATCATTTCGGATGGCAGAGAATTGGACCTGTTATGGAGATAACAAAGTCTGAAAAAAATGTAGTCTATGAGATAAATGGTAAAAGTGCTTATGATATTTACAAATATTATCTAGGTGATAATGCAGCTAAAAAGCTTCCAGCTATTGGGATAGAGTTTCCTTTGATAAAAGAGAAGGATGGTGTAGATATAGCAAGAGCGGTTCTTAGTAAAAATAGTGATAACTCATTGACTTTTGCAGGAAATATAGATGTTGGTGAAAAAGTACAACTAGGTTTTGGAAATATACATGAGATTTTACGAACAAGTTCAAAAGATGATGTGTTGATATCTAAAAGTATTGAATCTATTTTTATATATTCATGTATGGCAAGACGAAGATTTTTACAAAATGATATAGCTTTAGAACTTCAAATATTTGCAAGAAATAATATATATAACAGTGGTTTTTTTACATACGGGGAGTTTTATAAAAATAAAAATTCGTATGAATTGTTAAATCAAACTATGACAATTATAGCACTTAGTGAAAAATCTATTGAAGCAGAGGATAATATTAATAATTCTTGTTTTAATCCTTATGTAGATTTTGAATCAAAAAGTGATACTATGATTGCTTTGTCACATCTTGTAAATGTAACATCAAGAGAATTTGAGAAGTCAAACTTAAAACTTCAAGAGAATGTAAACAGAAAAACAATTGAGTTACAAGAGAAAATATTAGAGCTTCAAAAAGCAACAAA
>JAFGVR010000174.1 GCA_016937915.1 Campylobacterales bacterium
AAGTGGGGATTTTTCTCTGTTAATGAGTACAGCAGATTTTACAAAACTGCGTATGAATTGAAAAAAAGTGAATTTAAACATCTAAAGCTTATGGGAAGCTCTGTTATAGATTTTGAGTTTCACTACACTGCACACACCCTTTTTAACTTTTTTGATTACCGCTTTGATGCTATCTCATCCTTGCTTTATGTTGATAGACGAGGTGCGCCTGAAAATACTCAGCTTGGGTTTGCTTTGTCTGATAAGATAGCACTTTTGGCATCTATGGTCTCACTTAGCCCAAAAACAAAACACCAACTTCACATAACTGAGACAAACTGGCCAATCTCTGGAACTGCACCTTATGCACCAACAAGTGAGCATGAGTGTGTCGATGAAAAAATTTATGGGGAGTATATGCTTCGTTATTATCTCTTAGCTTTAGCATCGCAACAAGTTGATAGCGTATCGTGGCATCAGCTTTTAGCTCGTGGATATGGGCTTGTCGATAATGTAAAGGGGATGAGAAAGAGAGAAGCTTTTTACATCTACAAGTATATGGTTCAAATTCTAAGAGATGCTGAGTTTTTGAGGCTTGACATAAAAAGGGATTATTATATATTGCAGTTCATGGTAAATGAACAGCTTTTACAGATACATTGGAGTTTAAAACCAACTACTCTAAAAAATGAGGATTTTTTCATTCCTTACAACTTGGTTGGTAAAAAACTAATAGGCTCTGAGCTTGAGATAGGTTCATCACCAATCTATCTTTTCATAACAAAAGAAGCCCCACTAAAAATAAACTCCATAGGATAACAGATGCGAATACTTATAGTTTTACCAAACTGGCTTGGAGATGCCATCATGGCTACACCTGCGATTGAGCTTTTAGCAAAACACTACCCTAGTGCAAGATTTACATTTGTGGGTTCTTATGTGAGCATCGAAGCACTAAAATATCACCCTTTGTGTGATATGGCGATAGTAGATGAGACAAAAAAAGGGAAAAACCGCCTCTTAGCTACCTACCAATTAGCTAAAAAACTTGGAGAGTTTAGTTTGGCGGTAACTTTTAGAAATCAGATCCACTCATCACTTTTACTTAGATTTACAGGAACTGTAGTTTGCATAGCTAGAAGATCTTGGCACTCTATGTTTTTGCTATCTCACACACCAAAGATACCAACCAACCAACACCTTGTAAAACAGTACGCAAGACTTGCGATGATAGATACTGATGGTTATGATGAAAACCAACTAGAAGCTTTAAAACTCTACATAGAGTCAAAAAAGTTTGACAAACCAACCCTTGGGATAAACGCTGGGGCTACTTATGGGAGTGCTAAGAGATGGTACCCTGATAGGTTTGCAAAAGTGGCTGCAGAGTTTAGCGATAGATATGAGATTATCATATTTGGTGGCCCAAATGAGGTGGAGATGGCAAATGATATAGAACAAAACCTCATCACTTTAGGAGTTACAAACTACACAAATCTAGCTGGAAAAACCAACATAAAAGAGCTTTGCCAAAACATTGGCGGATGCTCATTATTTGTCACAAACGATAGTGGTCCTATGCACGCTGCAGCTGCGTATCAAGTCCCAACTGTAGCGATATTTGGCCCAACAAAACACAAAGAGACAAGCCAGTGGATGAATCAAAAAAGTAAGATTGTAAGACACGAGATGGAGTGTAGCCCATGTATGAAAAGGGAGTGTCCACTAGGGCATCATGAGTGTATGAAAAGTATAAGTGCAGAGGAAGTTATAGAGGCTGTAAAAAGTATCATTGAGTAAGCTAAATGCTTACTCAGATTTACACTCACTAGCAGTTAAATTTTCAAGATTTTTCTCAACCGTTTTTTGACCTATCCCTTTGACTTTTGCAAGTTCGTTAACATCTTTAAAACAGTTAGCCTCTCTGTACTCGATTATAGCTTTAGCTTTTGCCATACCAACACCTTTAAGCCCAGCCAACTCTTTTTCACTAGCAGTATTTATATCAACTGCTCCAAAAACTAAACCACAAACTAAGCCAAGTGCTAAAAACAACTTCATTTCACATCTCCTAATATTTAGATGCAAATATTATACATAAAAAATTATTTTTTCAACTGCATTGTATCTTTTGGATAGTTTTTGTGGTACTTTTCCCATCTACAAACTGCACAAGTCTAAGCTCACCGCTAAACTCTGTTCCAACTACCTCTTTACCCTCATAGTCACCACCTTTTACAAGGATGTCTGGTTTTACCATCTTTATAAGTTCATAAGGGGTATCATCTTCAAACGGCACTACAAAATCGACCGCTTCAAGTGCTGCTAATAGATATGCTCTATCTTCCGCCACATTTACAGGGCGAGTTGGCCCTTTTAGGCGAGATACTGATGCATCTGAGTTTAGTCCCACTATGAGGATATCTCCATAACTTTTTGCCTCTTGGAGATATTTTACATGTCCAACATGAAGTATGTCAAAGCATCCGTTTGTAAACACCACTTTTTTACCACTTTGCTTATAACGCTCCACAATCTTCTCTATCTCATCAAAACTTTTTATGTGAGCATCTGAAGTGGTCTTATGCAAACTTGCTTCATAATCAAATATCTCATCAAGACTAACAGTAGCTGAACCGATTTTGCCAACAACCACACCTGCTGCAAGGTTTGCAAACTTTGCTACCTCCTCTATCGATTTGTTAGCACTGAGTGCAAAAGCTATAGATGCTATCACGGTATCACCAGCACCTGTGACATCAAAAACCTCTTTGGCTACTGTTGGAAACTTTTTCATCACCTCATCATAAACCGCTATCCCATCTTCTGAGAGTGTGATAAGTGAGATGCCAAGGTTACATTGAGACTTTAGTTTTAAAAGAGCCTCTTTTAAACTCTCATCATCTTTTATATCGATGCCAGTAGCAAGAACTGCCTCTTTTTTGTTAGGGGTAAGTAGATATGCACCTCTGTACTTTGTAAAGTCACTCCCCTTTGGGTCAACCAAAACTTTGATGCCACTATTGTTTGCTAAATCTATGATGCCTCTACAAAATCCATCACTTAAAACCCCTTTGCCATAATCAGACAAGATAATCGCATCATAGTTTTTTATAGAGTTTGACAAAGCGTTTAACATCGCTTTAGAGATTGCATCTGATATACAATCTTTTGACTCTTTATCATAGCGGATAATCTGTTGTGAAGATGCTATAACACGACTTTTTTTAGATGTTTTTCTACCATTTTGGATATTGATATTTTTAGTATCTACCCCTATCTCTTTTAGCATCTCTAAAAGTTCTACACCATTTGCATCATCACCTATCACACTAGCAACTACCACATCACTACCTAGTGCTTTTAGGTTATTTATCACATTTCCAGCTCCCCCTAAAACTGTGGTCTCTTTTGCAATATCTACCACTTGAACAGGAGCTTCAGGTGAGATGCGGTTACAACTCCCCCAAAGGTAGTGGTCTATCATCAAATCACCAACTACCAAGATATTAGGGGTAAATTTTTTAAGCTCTTTCATTATTTTTTAACTTCCGTCTCATATATTCTTCTTATCTCGCTAACATAATCTTTTATGGCATCTTCCATCTCAAACCTAGGCTCATAACCTAAAGCTTTTTTAGTCTCCTCTATGTCTGCTTCGGTGTGGAACTGATACGAACCAATGTATGGATTTGGTATATATTCACACTTTAACTCAGTCCCTAGTTCACGCTGAAGTATGTCAACTATATCTTGAAAACTTCTAGCTTTTCCAGTTCCAACATTATAGATGCCACTCTCTTTTGGCTCCATAGCTTTTATGTTTGCTTGGATGATATCCTCTATGTAGATAAAATCTCTAAGTATCTTATCACTCCCATCAAAAAGGCGAGGATTTTTACCACTTAAAAGCTGATGCCCAAACTGTAAAACCATAGATGCTGTACTGTTTTTAAAATACTCCCTTGGACCATATACATTAAAATATCTAAGCCCAACTATCTTAATATCACACTCTCTCATATACTGACGACTAAGATGATCCATACTAAGTTTTGAAAAACCATAAACATTTGCGGGGTCTTCACAACCAACTCTTTGAGGTGATGGTGCGTTTCCATAAGTAGCCGCCGAAGATGCATATATCATATTTGCACTATGTTTAATCGCTAGATGCAAAAGATCTTTATATGCATTTACATTTGTTTTTATCATCAAATCCTGTTCTAACGCCGTAGTATCAGAGATAGCAGCTTCATGAAATATATAGTCAAACTTATAGTTAACTTCCAAATCAAGTAGTAAATCTTTGTCGTTTATATCACCACTTATCACTTCACCACTAAAACCGATAAGATTTTTAAAATGTCCAAAACTTTTAAGATTACCATTTGATAAAGTCTCACCACTTCTAAAACTATCAAGAACTACAACTTTTGTTTTTGGGTGGTTGTTTTGAAAATAAAATGCAAGGCTTGAACCTATAAACCCAGCCCCACCTGTTATAAGAATTGTTTTATCATCTAAATTTATATCTGTATATCTCACTATTTGCCTTTAAAAGTTATAAAAATTCTTATATGATACCTAATAATTCATTAACAAGTATTTAAGTATCAAAGCACTATAATTGAGCCGAAATTTTTATATTTAAGGAAAAACAATGAAAAAAATCACTACTGCTATCGTTGCTTTAGGTGCTGCTACACTTTTATCTGCTGCTGTTTCTGACGCTGCTTGTAAAGGTTGCCATGGTCAAAACTGGGAAAAACACGCTATGGGTAAATCTAAAGTTGTTGCTGAGATGACTCATGATGAAATAGCTACTACACTTAAAGGTTACAAAGCTGGAACTTACGGTGGACCAATGAAAGGTCTTATGAAAGGTCAAGTTAGTAAATACGAAGATACTGATTTAGAAGCATTCGCTCAAACTATCGGTAAATAATCCTTTCTTCTAAAAATCGCCTTTTGGCGATTTTTATCTTCTTTAAATTTTAAAATATGCTTTATTTTTACTCCGCATCCAGTGAGGAAATATTATGGGACTTACTTTTACACTAAAACACCGCTTTTTTAGTGCTTTTCGAGAACTTTTTGTTCATCATCACGGTTCACTTGCTTTTAGATCAAAATTATTTGCACTTGTTATTTCAGCAGATTCGGAATCAACACTTGAAAGTTTTATGGTAGTAAAAAAAGAAGCTTTAAAAATATACTCAAATGATGAATCAAGAGCCAATCTTTTAGTAACATATACTATGGAACTTGTAAATAAGATACATAATGGTAATGGCCTTAGCATCGATTCTTTAGTTGATTCAATAGTTAGAGAATTAAAATTTGCTCCAAGATATGCTAAAAAAATAGACATAGAGTCACTAAAACAACTACTGGAATTAACAAATAATGAAGATATACTCACCTATCAAAAAAATATTTTAGAGTTTCTTCAAAATATAAAAGATGAAACTCTAAATACAAAAAAGAATCAGATAGAGAGTGATGAAAAAAAACTTTCTGTTGAAAAAAACTAAATACTGAACATCTCTTTATCAAAAAAACTATCTTTTGAGATATTTTTAAAAGCGGCATTCAAACTTCTAAAAAGTGAAGGATGATTTTTTTCTAAATTTTCTAAAAGTTCTTTTGTATTTGCTCTAGCATGTGGCATCTTTACATCAAAACGCATAGCAGGACACGCTTCATCACCGATTGCTACTATGTCATTATCTTCTACAAAACCACGAAGTTGGCGTTCACGCATCTGAATAAGTGGGCGAATAACTATAAGACCATTTTCTGCCCTGTATTTTGGAGCTAAGCTTCTTAGTTGTCCATTGTATATAAAGTTCATAAAAAAGCTCTCTGCTGCATCATCCATGTGATGCCCAAGTGCCACTTTATTACACCCATACTCTTGAGCGACACTATAAAGATACCCTCTTCTCATACGGGAAAAAAAACTACAAAATGATGAGTTCTTTCTTATCTTCTCCTGAGCAAGCTCAAAAGTGTTTGTATCTTTTATGATATGTGGTATATCATACTCCTTGCAGTGATTTGCAAGGTTCTCATAACTCTCACCCATCCCATAAGTGATAGTAACAGCTAAAAATTCAAACTTAAAAGGTGCACGGCGTTGTTGCTCTTTCATAGCGTGTATCATCGTTAGCGAATCTTTACCACCACTAAGACCTACAAGTATCTTATCACCCTCTTGTATAAGTTCAAACTCTGCATTTATCTTACCAAGATTTGACATAATCTTTTTTGAAGGAACTATACTAGCCAATTATCTCATCCAACATTTTTATAATAAACTCAGCACTTATAATAGCACTTGACTCTAAAAATTCATCAAAAGAGAAACTTGCATCCATATCTGCTGCATCACTGATTGAACGAAGGATAAAAAATGGAATATTTAAAGAGTCACACACAACTGCAACAGATCCACCCTCCATCTCTAAAGCAACTGCATCAAACTCTTTTCCTATCCAGTTTTTTCTAGTTTCATCTGCAACAAATTGATCACCTGTAGCGATAATCCCCTCTTTTACCTCTTTACCCATAGAAGATGCTACTCTTTTAGAGCACTCTATCAACTCTTTATCAGCCTCTACATACACAGCACCCTCAGGAACATAACCAAAAGGATGACCAAAAGCAGTTATATCAAGATCGTGTTGAGAAAGTTTTGTAGCCACTACAATATCTCCAACTTTAAGTTCAGGTGAGATAGCACCAGCTACACCGCTAAAAAGAAGTTTTGTAGCTCCAAAATGTTCTATCATGGTAGTAGCTGTAAGAGTTGAGAAAACCTTACCTATCTTTGAGTAAGCTATAACAACATCTACACCTTTGTAGTTAGCTTTGTAGTATCTGTTTTTTGCAAACTCTACTGTTTCATACTCACCTATCGCTTCAAGTATAGGTGCTACCTCTTCAGGCATAGCACCCATAATAGCTATAGTTTGTTTAGACATATTTTTCCTTAAATAGTAAAATTTTGTGTTATTTTTTTAAATAATGGTAATTGATGAACAATATCACCTTTTTCATCCAAGATGCAACTTCCACCCCAAAATCCAAGTCCATCTTCAAATCCAACACGATTTACAAATATAACTTTAGCACTGCACTCTTTTGCTACAGTTTTTATTATATCCATCCATTGTTGTTGGATTTTTAATCCATCATCGCTAAATCCACGAGCTGGTGATGCAACCAAAGCTATAATAAGATCTGGATCTTCTTTTATGAGATCATGATGCACACTTTTATGCCAAAGATCTTCACAAACAAGCATGGAAACTTTTCCAAACTGTGTCATAAAACTCTCAAAAACATCACCAGCTTTAAAATATCTAGCCTCTTCAAACATCCCATAATTTGGAAGATGCACTTTTATATGTTTTGATAAAAGTTTACCTTTTGAAAAATAAAGAGCTGCATTTCTAAATACCAAACCATCTTTTATAGCTGCACCAACAGCTATATCTATATCTTTGCTAAGATCACAAAAAGGTTGAAGTTCAGAAAGAGTGTATGCATCTTCGAAAAGTTTATCTTGCAAAAGGTAACCATTTAAAGCGAGTTCTGGAAACACTATAATATTTGACTCAGATGCACTCTGTTCGATGATACTCAAAATATCATCGAAATTAGAGCGATTAAGCTTAGGAGAATACTGAGCTAAAGTTACTTTCATCTATGCACAAACTTCTTCTAAAACTTTAGCTAAAGAAGCCATATCAGAAACATTTAAAGTAACTAAATCTTTGGCTATCCTTTTATTAAGACCTTTTAAAACATTACCATGTCCAAACTCTATAACTATATCTACATCATTAGCGATTGATTCTATAGTTTGTTTGTATTTTACAGGTTTGATTAACTGATCTTTTAAAAGCACTAACGCTTCATCTTTTGTAGCATAAGGTGCTGTTGTTACATTTGAAAGGATTGGAGCTTCAAAACTATCTTGTAACATGTGATTCATCAACTCTTCAAGTGGAGCTTGAGCAGGTGATAACAATTCGCAATGACTTGCAACTGACATATTTAAAAGTAATGCTCTTTTTGCACCAGCATCTTTAAATGTTTGTTCAAGTGAAACTAAATCAGACTTCATACCAGCTACAACAAGCTGACCATCTTGATTGTAATTTGCTGGCCAAACTTTTTTACCATCAGACTGAGCTTCTGCACAAACTTTCTCAACAGATGCATCATCTAAGCCAACTATAGCCATCATACCAGCATCTATATCCTCACAAGCTTGTTTCATAAAAAGACCTCTTTTATGTACTAGCTCGATAGCATCTGCAAAATCAATAGCTCCAGTTGCACATAAAGCTGAAAATTCACCCAAAGAATGACCCAAAAAGAACTCAGCTTTTATATCTGAACAAGCTTCTTTAAAAAGTTTATAAGCGATCATTTGAACCAACAAAATAGCAGGCTGAGTATATTCAGTCTGAGCCAATTTATCATTATCCTCAAATAGAAGGTCTGTAAAACTAACACCAACTCTAGCACTAGCATCTAAAAACATCTTTTTAGCTATCTCAGAGTTTTGGTAAAAATCAAGCCCCATACCAGTAGCTTGAGAACCCTGCCCTGAAAATATCATAGCTATCTTTTTGCTCATAAATATCCTTTAACTATCTAATTAATGTCCACCGCAGCATCCGCCGCCGCCAGTTCCACAACATCCACCTTGTTCTTGCATATTTTCAGCAGGAACTCCACTTGCTATCTCTTCAGCAGATGCATCTCTTACATTATTTAAAGTTACACTAAACATCAAATCTTTTCCTGCTAATGGATGATTAAAATCTATCATAACATTTTCATCACCTATCTCAGCAACTATAACTTGAACTGTTCCACCATCAGCACCCTGACCATAAAGTGTCATACCAATCTCTAAATCGATCCCTGCAAATTGATCTTTTGGAACCTCTTGTTTAGCATTTTCATCTCTATCACCATAAGCATCAGCAGCTTTAACTAAAAGATCAGCTTTCTCACCAACCTCCATACTAGCTAAACCAGTTTCTAAGCCAGGGATGATTTGTCCTACACCGTACATAAAAACTAATGGATCGCGTCCAACATTACTATCTACTACTTTATCACCATCACGAACTTCATATTCTATTGAAACTATTTGATTTGTTTGTATTGCCATATTATTTACCTTTTTTTGATTTATAAGATTTTATCATAATTAACTATGATATTATTGAAGCACTATTTACTGAAGTGCTTCAAGATTTGTTTTTGCAGTAACTGCTTCTTTGCTATCACCATATTTTGAGATAATAGCTTTATAAAAAATTTTTGCATTATCTTTATCACCTGTTAATTCCATAGAGATTGCAGTGTGAAGCATAAGCTCAGGCATATATGAAGCTTCTTGATATAATCCCGCACTTATTTTAAAATACGCTATAGCCTCAGCAAAATTTTTTCTTCTATAATTCATTTCCCCTATCATATAGTTACAATATGCAGGTTTAAAATTTTTCTCTATCAAATATTCAAAATCTTTTATAGACTGAGTATATAGTTTTTTATCAAAACTATTTTTAGCATCTTCAAAAACTTCCCAATTGCTTCTTTTATTTTCCTCTTGTATAGGTTTTGACTCAGATGTTAAACTATTAGAGATAAGTTTTTTAAATGAATTAAACTCATTTATAAAACCGTTAAACTCATCTTTTGAAAGATAATCACTCTCAATTTTTTTTACTAAAATATCCAACTCTTTTAAAGTTATCTCTATAGTTTGAATATTTTGTGAATTTGTTTGGATTATCTCACTAACCCTTTTTTCAAACTCATTAGATCTATTTATATCATCAATTCTATCATCAATCAAATCTTTCATCTTAAGTTCATTCTCTCTTGATGATTGTGTTACACTTTCTAAAATACTTTGTAACCCATCTATCCTCTCTCTTAGAGATTCAACTTTATAATTTTGATTTTGATTATCTACGATTATCTCACGAATCTTATTCTTATTTTCTAATACAGCTTGTTCGCTTGAGGTTAGCCCATACGGCTGAGGATTATTAAGATCTCCTGCACCAAACGCAGATGGTTCGGCACAAAGATGATTCGCAAAAAACACAGCTATAAAAGTTGTTATCTTAGCTAATGTTTTCATCTATTTATGGAAGGAGTTTAAAATCTACGCGACGATTTTTCGACCAACACTCTTGAGTCTTATCACTACATATAGGATTGCTTTCACCGTAACTAACCATAGTTATACGATTGGCTTCAACACCCTCAGCAACCATAGCTTTTTTTACAGCGTCTGCTCTTTTTAATCCAAGTGCGAAATTATATTCATCACTACCCCATTCATCACAATTACCTTCTATTTTAACTGTATATTCAGAAGCTTTACTTTTTACAATATTAGCATCATTTGAAAGTGGTTTTTGCATATTTGAGCGAACATTAAATTTATCAAAATCAAAATAGATAGATTGCATCTCATTTTCTATATCAGAGATACTCATAACTTTGTTCAAACTATCACTTGATGAAACTGAAGAGTGTTCAGAAGATATAGTTTCAGTTTGAATAGGAGCTACCTCTTCAACTTTTAATTGACCAGCAGATCCCGACTCAACTGCTGGAGTCTTATCAGCACATCCACTAAATAATAATGTAGCTACCGCACCTGATAATAAAATATTTTTCATTGCACATCCTTACCGCATTTAAAAATTGAATTATTATACCAAAAAAACGCAATATTTCAAGCGTTACCAATCCATAGACTGGAGTTTTCCATATTTTAGTGGAAAAAGGTAATTTTTATTATGATTTAGTCTTATTATCCCTACAGAACTTTGATTTTCATAATTTTTTATAAATAAAATGGCGTCACCATCTTTAGA
>JAFGVR010000175.1 GCA_016937915.1 Campylobacterales bacterium
ATTTTAAAATAACCTTTAAAATGTCACAAATAGTAATCTTAAAAAATAACTTAATTCCTAATTAAACTTTGATTTAGTAGAATCGAGCTAATTTAACTAAAGGATTTCAAATGGCACACGAAGGTTTTCACGAAGATCCAAATCAATTATCAGATTTTGCAAAAGATTATCATAGAATCATACAAAGCACTATGGAAGAACTTGAAGCGGTTGACTGGTACAACCAAAGGGCTGAGTGTGCAACTGATGCAGAGGCTAAAGCTATCATGGAACATAACCGTGATGAGGAGATAGAACACGCTTGTATGGGGCTTGAATGGCTTAGAAAAAACTCCCCTGTTTGGGATGCGATGATGAGGGAGTTTTTGTTTAAAGATGGTAATATAGTTGGCAATGAAGCAAATATGGGTGGCGGTGAAAGCAACCCTACCCAAAGAAGCCTAAATATAGGAAACAATAAAAAATAAAGGATCAAAAATGGAAGTTTTAAACCAATCAAATATCCCTTTTGGGGATGGTGTAAAAACAGTTATAGAGTCTGAGATAACAGAGTATCTATCAAAAAGATTGACCCTTAGAGGTGTTGTTGATTTTAGGGGTGAATACACTTTTGATACAGATGCCATAGCTACAAAAAACCTAAAACCTATCTCATCAGATAACGGAGTTGAGATCTCAATTAGAGAACCTATCAAAATGGTAGAGGTAAGAAAAAGATTTACCATACCAAAATCTGTGATAGAGGATATAAAAAGGGGAAAGAGTGATTTTGATAACAAATCACTCACAAAAGCATCTAATGAGTTTGCAAAAGTTGAAAACGAGATTATTTTAAATGGTTGTTCAGATGCGAACATAAAAGGGATACTACCTAGTATAGAGAATAAACTAAGTGCAAATAACGCTACAGAGCTACTAAAGTGCATCGCAAAATCTATCGGTGTATTTAACGAAAATTTTGTAGATGGGGCTTTTAAACTTATCATCTCTAGCAACACTTTAGCAAACCTATATACAGAATCGTTCAATGGTTTAAGTATAAAAGAGAGAGTTGATGAGATACTTGGAGCTGGAGCTATTGTTATAAGTCAAGATATAGGTGATTATAAGGCACTGATGCTGTCTCAAAGAGGTGGTGATTTTGAGTTTTATAGCGGTCTTGATGTATCTTTGGGGTTTGATGGTGAAACTTCAGATAGTGTTGAGATGTTTTTACTTGAAACTTTGGCATTTAGAGTGATAACACCTGAAGCTGCTATTTTGATAGAGATAAAAGGTTAAACTTGGATTTTAAAGATGAGTGGAGCCAAAAAGAGTTTTTAGAAAATAAGATAAAACTCAATAATGAGGGTGTGAAGATTGTACTAATTGACACAATCCTCTCCCCTATAGAAAAAACTGATAGTATAGTTTATAACCCTTATGAACTCTCAAAATACCCTGATGGGAGTGTGTTTGTATTTTACTGTGATACAGGAAAATCTACGCTAGATAGACTAAATGAGTACAAAAAAAAGTTTCCAACAATGCACTGCATCTCACTAAAAGGGGGCAAAGGTTATTGGAGGAAAAATATGATGCTAGTTGATGATAGATAAACAGATAGAGAGATTCATAAACTTTTTAGATGCTGATGAATACTTTGAAGCACATGAGATGCTAGAGATCATCTGGCATCCAAGAAGATTTGAAGATGATGATGAGATAAGAGTTCTAAAAGGGTTCATAAATGCAGCTGTTAGCTTTGAACTCATAAAGCGAGGTCGCTTCCCCCAAAGCAAACGAGTTTGGAAAAACTATCTAAAATACAAACTATTTATAAAAAACTTAGACCCAACAATAAAAGATAAATATATAAAACTATCCCTTGTCGTTGAAAGAAAGAGTAATATTTTAAAAATTTAAAGCACTTTTTGCAAGATTTGCCCATGGTGAGTTTTCATCAGCTTTTATAGCCTCATTGTAAGCTTTTTTCGCTTCATCATCTCTCCAAAGTTTTGTATATACACTCCCTAAGAGATACTTTTGCCTAGCTCTATCTATAGGGTTCAACTCTATATTATCTAGAGCTACTATCGTATCTAACGCTTTATTTAACTCCTCTTTATTTAAGTATGCTTGGTATAAGCTAAACTCTACATAAGGGCTTTGTGGATTAGAAGCTGAGCTATTTTGTATATCTAATATTTTTTGAGCATATTTTACTATGATATTGTCATCTTTAGTATCGATTCCTATCCCCATTACAGCTGCATATCTGTCAATATCTCTATAATCAAGACCATATATATTTTCCAAATCTAAAATAGAGTTTAAAAGTTCATCTTTTTTCTCTAACCTATTATAAGTATCAAATAGTACTCTATAAACATCTAAATACTCAGAGTCTTTATCATCTTCTATCAAAGTTATTAACTCTTTTGCGGCAGAAACTACATCACTGTAGTTACCAGTTGCAAAATCAACTTTTATATATTTATAAAGCCATTTTTTACGATCATCTAAATCATCTACATTCAGATTTGAAGATGCAATTTTTTTAGAAAGTTCAAAATCACCACCCATCATGGCACAATCGTATATATCGTTATCCCACTCATTTGACAACGATATATTATAATCATAAGAGATAGTTAAAACCTCTTTACACTTTTTATCTTTTAAAGACTCCTCCATTAAAGCTATGGAAGCATCTTCAATTATATTTTTAACATATTTAAAATTATCCTCATCTAAACTAAGCAAAGCATCTTTAAAGTCTAAAACATCACTATATTTTTTATTTTCTAATAATAATTTACCTTTTTCATAGATAGCTTTATTGGCTATTGTAGTATCTTGATAATTATCTATTAAAGTGTTGTATTGTTCTAGTTTTTGAGTAAAGTTTCCATCATGAACAGATTCAAAAAATAAAGAATCTTTTGCAACTAATATCTCCTCTTCATATGTACCATCACTAAACTCTTTTAGGTACTCATCTATCGCGTCTAAGGCTTCTTGAGTCTTATCTGTTTTACAAAGCCATAAAGCTCTATCTTTTAACAACCGCTCATAATCATCATAACTTTTACCTTTACCATCTAAAATAGACTTTGCTATAGTTGCAGCACTTAAATAATCTCCAACATTTTCAAATGTGTACATCATATCAAGTGAAGCTATCAGCTCTTTTGCAAAATAATCACTTTTTGCACTAACTATCTTTTGGATATATTTTGCAGATTCGTTACTATCACCTCTAACTAAAAGATTATTTGCAAGTCTATAAGCTGCCTCAACTGCTATATCTATATCTTTTGTGTTATTTAAAGCACTATCGTAAAATGTTGCAGCTTTTACACTATCTCCTGAGTCCTCTAACATCTGCCCTTTATAGATTGCACCTAGATGCATAAACTCAGAATCTTGATGTTCATTAAAAAGCCTATCAAAAAAATAATCTGCATCTGTATTCATCCCTAAAAGCGAATAAGCCTTAGCATTTAAAGATAAAATCTCTGCAATGTTTTCATCTGATGAATACTCTCTAAGATAAATTTTAGCATTTTCAACAACATTATCATGATCATTTAAAGCTGAATATGATTTGATTTTATAATAAAGTAGTTCAACATTAAATAATGAGTTTGGATACTTCTGCTCAACATCTTCTATAAGATCTAAAGCTTGAGAATATTTTTTATCTGCAAAAAGCTGCTTTATATTTAAAAAATCACCAACATCTTTTACCTCTTGAACATCTACAGGATTACCTTTTATATCAAGTCCACCAACATAAGGAAGTTTATCTTTTTGAAGATAAAATGGAAAATTGATAGATACATCAGACTTTTTCTCTTTTTTTAAAAAAGGGATCTCTTCAACATATCCAACAATCATCCAATGTTTTGAGACGCTAACATCTGCATCAAAAATTGTATCTTCTATTTTTAGATCAAATATAACTGGAAAAAGTTGCATCTTTTTAAAAGGCTTTATTATTAAGAAAAATGTCTTGTTTTTAACCTCAGTTGTGATGCTAAAAAAATCGTTTTGGATAGGTTTTAGTTTTAATTTTGGTTGTTTTGTAAAAGCACAAATGATTTGAGTAACTGTATCAAAATCATCTCTACTCTCTTGACATAGAAATTTATCTTCATTTTTTAGGTGGAGTGTTGAGTACGGGGAAAAATTCTCTTTTGCACCATCGATAGAGATCTCTAGTGCAAATAAAAAGGTGGTGAAAAAAGCTAATAGTAAAATTTTAAGCAATTTTCACCTTTACCTATTTTAGGTTATTAGTACCCGCTGTTGTAAACAAATGCAGTTATAAACTCTAAAAGTGGATTTACAAATAAAAATGCAAATATAGTAGCTATCGCTGCAAAACCGATAATAGTTTGAAGTGATAAAGTTGAGTTTATAGCATATACATGACCATCTTTACCAATTACAGGCTCTTTCATGAACATATAGATGATAAGTTTTAGATAGTAATAACCTGCTATTGCAGAGTTTAAAGCCATGATAAGTGCTAAAATAGTGTAACCACCATTAACAGCTGAACTTATCATATACAGTTTACCCCAAAACAGTGCAAACGGTGGGATACCAGCTAAACTTAACATAAATAGAGCCATGATAGTAGCAGCAAACGGTGAAGTTTTGATTAGACCTGCAAACTTGTCATAACTATGATCACTACCTTTATGAGCCTCTAAACCTTTCTCACGAGATATCCAAAGCATCGAGAATGATCCTAAGTTAGTGAATGCAAATAAAACCCAGTACATAAGTAATGCAGAGTTTGCTTGAGTAGTACCAATCATAACAGCAGCCATTACAAAACCAGCGTGTGAGATAGATGAATATGCAAGCATTCTCTTAACATCAGTCTGAACTAAAGCCCAAATATTTGCTATAGTCATAGTGATAACTATAAATACATAAAGAATTGTTTCTAACCATACGATGCCACTGTGAACCATAAACTCAAATAGTCTCATAACTACGATAAATGCTGCAATTTTTGGAACTATTGACATATAACCAGCCATCGAAGCTGATGCACCCTCATAAACATCTGGTGCCCAAGTATGAAATGGTACAAGTGAAAGTTTAAAACCAAATGATGCAAGCATAAACACTACACCAACCAAAACATAACCTATGTCAGCATAGTTATTTGCTTCAAGAACTGATGCTATTTGATTAATCTCAACTGAACCTGTAAGTGCGTAAAATACCATTGCACCAAAAGAGTAAAAACCAGCAGCTAATGCACCCATAGTGAAGTACTTAACTGCAGCTTCAAATGATTTATCACGGTTATGAAGTGCAATAAGTGTATAAAGTGCTAAAGATGCAGTCTCAAGTCCAACAAAGATAAGGATAAGGTTATCAGTTGCAACCATAAACTGGAATCCTGAAATCATGAACAAGAATAATGCAAAGAACTCAGGATAGCTAAACTCATGAAATCTACTATGTGTAAGTGCTAGTGGTATGAAAAGCATAGACGCACCAACAATTATGAACTGAGAAACTATAGCTAAACCATCAATAAGCATAACATCAAATACACCCATCATAGTTCCACCCTCAGCAAACATACCTGCTGATTCTAAAAGTGCACCAAAATCCATAGCTAAGAAAATGATACTTAGCATTACATATAACGACTTATGCTGATTTGCTTTGAACAGATCAACAACTAAAATTAATAAAGCACCAACTATAGGGATAAGCATTGGTGCTAGAGTCATAAGATTTAATGACTCTAATGAAACATTTACTGGCTCTAACATTAGTTTGCCTCCTGTGCAGAAGTTCTAGGATCCTCTAATTTTAGATTAGGGATTCTAGATTTAGCTTCTTCTGTGATTGATTTATCATGCATAAGTTGTACTACAGCCTCTACACTGTTATTGATAGGCTCTAAAACTGGTTTTGGATATACACCTAACCATATAGTTATGATTGATAATGGGATTAAAGCTATAAGCTCTCTTTTATTTATATCTGGAAGATTTTTATTCTCTTCTATTGTAACTTCACCAAAGAACATTTTTTTATACGCTGAAAGCATATAGATAGCACCAACTATGATGGCAATACCTGCTAAAAGAGTTAAAGTATGTGATTGTTGATAAAACCCAAGTAAACTTAAAAACTCACCAACAAAGTTTATAGTTAAAGGAAGACCAACTGATGCCATTAGCATTAGACCAAAGATAGTTGCATATCTTGGCATTACAGATGCCAAACCACCAAACTGATCCATCATCTTAGTATGGCGTCTATCATAGATAACACCTACTAATAAGAACAGTGCACCAGAAACTACACCGTGAGCTATCATCAAAAAGATTGAACCTGAAATTCCCTCTACATTCATAGCAAATGTACCAAGAACTATAACACCCATGTGTGATACTGATGAGTATGCAACAACTTGTTTAACATCCTCTTGAGCATAAGCTACCATCGCAGTATATATAATCATGATAATAGCTATGATAGCTATTGGGAACATGAAGTAAACCGACGCATCTGGAAACAGTGGCAATGAGAAACGAACAAATGCGTAAGTACCCATTTTTAGTAAAATCGCCGCAAGGATAACAGAACCAATAGTTGGTGCTTGACCATGAGCGTATGGTAACCATGTATGAAATGGAAACATAGGAACCTTGATAGCAAAACCAAAGAAAAATGCCAAGAACAACCAGAACTGATAAGATTCAGGAAGAATCAGTCTATACCAATCAAGTAGTGCAAAACTCCACTCTCCTGTCGCTTGATAGTAAAAATAAGCCATAAAAAGCATACCAACAAGCATAACCAATGAACCAGCAAATGTATATAAGAAGAACTTAATAGATGCATAAACTCTTAAAGGACCACCCCATGCACCTATGATATAAAGCATAGGTACAAGTGAAAGTTCCCAAAAAACATAAAAAAGGATAGCATCTAAAGCAGCAAATACACCAACCATAGTCATTTGAAGCATTAGAAGTGTGATAATCATATTTTTAACATTTTTAGTATCAGTTAAACTGGCAATCCCTATCATCGTAAAGAATGCAGCTAATATGATGATAAATAAAGAGATACCATCAACACCTAAAATATAATTAATACCAAAAGCTGGAACTAATGCATAATGTTCCATAAACTGCATACCAGATACGTTTGAATCAAAACCAAACCATAACATAAGTGATAATGCGAACTCTACAACCGATACAGCAACACCATAAGAGCGGATGCTATCTTTGTCTATAACAATAGCTAGCATCGCAGCAAGTGCTGGAAAGAAAATTAATATTGATAATATATGATCAAACATCTATTAAACTCCTAGGTTCGTATATTTAACTGCTACTGCAAATGCAACAGCCAACGATAAAAGGATAACTAAACCAGCTACCATCCATTTAAGCATAGTAGAAAGGTTACCACTTTGCATATCTCTTGTTTTTTCACCTGTAACATAAAGAGCATTTGCGATGCCATCAACTGTACCATCAACAATTTTCATATCTATTTGCTTCCAAAAGATACGAGAAAGTTCTCTATAAGGTTTTACTAAATATTCCTCATAAAAATATGGGATATAGTATTGATTAATAAGCAGTTTGTATTTAAAACTGTTTTCCATATCACTTGTACCATCTGGAACTTTGATATCACTTGACATATATTTTTTATATGCAAAATAGATAGCTACTAAAACAAATAGTTGAGTTCCAATTGTCATTACCCAGTAAAGTGCAGCTGAGTGAACATGGTACTCAGTATCTGGAAGTATATGTGTCACCATATCGAAATAGTATGGTTTTAAAGCACCAGCAATTACTGCTAGAACTGCTAAAGGGATCATAGCTTTTATCATGAACGGATAAGCTTCATGAGGATGAAAACCTAAAGCAGTGTGTCTATCCTCACCATGGAAGATAAGTGCAATAATTCTAAATGAATAAAATGCAGTCAAACCAGCAGTGAATAATAATACACCATAGATGATATAGTGGTGTTGAATCATAGCAACTTCAAGAATCAAATCTTTAGAGAAGAAACCAGTAAGTGGGAAGATACCAGCAAGTGCAACAGATGCTAAAGTCATAAGTATCATAGTAGCTTTCATGCTCTTTCCAAGTCCACCCATCTTAAATGGATCTAGTTCATCACTCATAGCGTGCATAACATTACCACCACCTAAGAATAGTAATGCTTTAAAGAATGCGTGAGCCATAAGGTGGAAAAGTGCAACCCAATAAGCTCCAAGACCAGCAGCTGCAAACATATAACCTAACTGTGAAAGTGTAGAGTATGCGATAACACGCTTGATGTCACGATTTACTAACGCCATAGTAGCAGCAAAGATAGCAACAAATGCACCAAGAGATGCTATGAATAATCCAACATCAGGGATAAGTGCATAAAGTTCGTTTGATCTTACAACTAAATATACACCAGCTGTAACCATCGTAGCTGCGTGGATAAGTGCAGAAACTGGAGTAGGACCCTCCATAGCATCTGCTAACCATGTATGTAATGGAAACTGTGCAGATTTACCCATAGCACCTATGAAAAGGAATATACCAATAGTTGTTAAAATAGAAGTATCTAAGTTTTGCATAGCTTCAAAAGCTTGTGTATATTGAAGAGTACC